>JAKSDB010000072.1 GCA_022360415.1 Chlorobiales bacterium | reverse complement strand
TCATTACCCTGCATGTATTGTCCGGTTTTAAATCGAGCTGGTCGATATATTTCATCATCTCTGTATCTGTTGCGCTGATAGCCGAGATCTTTACCATAATCCCGGGGTCGATCGCCGAAAGAGGGACTGTATCCCTTATGTTCAACGTGCCTTCCGCAGTAGGTATCGGGTGGCCATGCGGATCGCTTACAGGATAGTCAAGCATTCTGTCAAGAGCATCGGTCAGGCGATCTGAAACCACATGTTCAAGGCGGCAGGCGTCTTCATGAACCTCGTAGGGCGAATAGCCGGCCATGCGTACCAGGAATGTTTCGATCAGCCTTCTTTTTCTGAGCAGCTTGCCCGCGACTCGTTTCCCCTTTTCGCTCAGCGCGACCCCCTCACGCCATTCATGTTCAAGCAGGCCCTGGTCCGTCATTTTCCGTACTTTTTCGGAAACGGTGGAAAGGCTATGACCCATCGCATCGGCAATCTTCCCGATGGTTACTTCACCGTTTTTTTCGGACAGACGGAATACCGCCTGAAGGTACATTTCGCTGGACTCACTGAGCATTCTGACTGCATATGCAACTTTTCCATCGCATTGATCATCCTCGCCGCAACAGCTGCGGCGGGGAATTTGCCACAACGGAGAATCAATAACGGAGGTTGGTTGAAATATATGAACCTAATTTATTTTGACAAAATAAAAATAAATTTGATCGTAAATAAAAAGCCCCTCTGTGGCACACCAGAGGAGCTTTAGGAAGGAGAATCAACAATGGTAACACAACCAGTGTTATTTTTAAGATACACTAATATTTTAATTAGACAAAATAAAAATAAAAGAAAGTGTGCTTTTTTAATTTTTTTTAAAGGTACGTCAGCCCATTTTCTCCGGGGACATACCATGGGCCAGCATGTATGATTTGATTCTGTCAGCGTGATCCTTGTCTTCGAGGTTGAGCTGCTTGAACAGTTCATCGGACAGAGAACAGGACTTTCGGCTCATGAATTCCTGGTAATGGATTTCTCCGACGGATATTTCAAGCTCATAGGCTGTCCTGAGTGCCTCCTCACGTGAAGAAGGGTGTGCGGTGTACTCATTGATAAGGGATTCAATTTTTGCACTGGAAGCCTTCAGGGCATCGAGATCATCAGCGAGCAGGTTTTCCGGGACGGTTTCGGCATGTTTGTAAGCTGATTTCTCGTTATGGAGGAGAGCTGCATGGCTCCGCTCCTCGATCGAAAGCTGCCACCAGAAATCCTCATCCTCTTCATAAAGCTCATGAAACAGCGAGTAAAGCCGGCTTATATTGATTTCATGTGCAATGGAGAGGTCCAGAATTTCCGTTAGTCTGTTGTCCATGTGATACTATTGCGTCTGATGTGACGGAAAAGCTTTATTACACCTAAATTTTAATAAACTTACTACTATGGGGCATTTGCTGAAACGCTCAGTTTAGGTTACTGTAAATTTCAGTGATAAGAATTGCAATGTCAACCATCAAACGAGATATAAAAATGAGCGTTCAAAAACTCAACAGAAATATTTTTCAGCGTTTGTTCGGTATCTGCGTGACAAAGAAACCGGCAAAAAAAGATGGCTGGAAAGCGGAGAACGGCAGGATCACGGTCGACCTCAAGGCGATGCCCGAACTGAGAAACAGGGGAACTGCTGTACGTCTTGACGGAAAAGGGTTTGAAGCGCCGTTGCTGCTTGTGCACGGAGACGATGGAGAGTTTCATGCGTTTGAAAACCGGTGTACTCACGGAAAACGCGCGCTTGATCCTGTTCCGGGAACGGAGACCATTCAATGTTGCAGCGTCGGAACATCGACATTCGACTATGACGGCATTTTGATCGAAGGGCCGGCAAAAGGGCCATTGCGTGTTTACAAGGTTGAACATGCCGATGATGTTCTCAGTATAACGGTGTAGGGCTGCCTGTGTTTTCAAAAATTATATCCGGCGGACAAACGGGGGTTGACAGAGCGGCACTGGACTTTGCTCTCGCTAACAGGATAGAGCATGGCGGCTGGTGTCCCAGGGGAAGGCGTGCCGAGGACGGAGTGCTTAATGAAAAATACACGTTGCATGAAACCCCTCGTAAAGATTACCGCCAGAGAACCAGGTGGAATGTAAGGGATTCGGACGGTACGCTGATTATCGTCAATCATGAATTGTCGGGCGGAACACGCTATACCTTTGAGGTGGCCCGGAAACTCAAAAAGCCGGTTATGATGGTTGACACAGGGGGGCAAGGCAAGGATGATGAAGTGCTCGACTGGCTGGAGGAGAACGATGTGCAGGTATTGAATGTTGCCGGTCCGAGATCAAGCTCCGAACCGGAGATCTACACCATGACGCGGAACCTTCTCGATGCCGTTTACCGGTCGCGGTAGGCGGCGTACTCCTGCAAGCTTTTGACCCCGAATTCCTGGCGGCGAAGACAGGCAATGGCCTGCACTGATGCTTCGGCAGCCTCGATGGTGGTGACGAAGGGAACGCCGTTCATGACCGACGCCGCCCCGATGGCTTCTTCATCGTGGAGGGCCTTTTCCCCCAGCGGGGTATTGATAACAAGGTCGATTTTGCCGAGACGGATTATATCGAAGACGTTTGGACGTCCTTCTTCTCCAACCTTGTAAACCTTTTTGCATTCGATGCCGTTTTCGGCAAGAAACCGCTGTGTGCCTGCCGTTCCAACAAGGTCAAAACCGATTTCGTAGAGCTCCTTTGCAATTGTGATGATTCGTTCGTCCTTGTCGTGATTGTTGACGCTGATAAACACCGAGCCCGACAGGGGAAGCTCCATGTTCGCCGCCTGGTATGCTTTGGCGAATGCTTCGGGAAAATCGTAGGCAAGGCTCATCGCTTCGCCCGTGGAACGCATTTCAGGGCCAAGGTATACGCCGGATCTGAGGAATTTCGAGAAAGGAAAAACCGGTTCCTTGATAGCGAGGTGGTTCATGCCGAGCTCGTCGCAATCCGCTAGGCTGTACTCTTTGCGGAGGTCGGAAAGTTTTTCGCCAAGCATTATCCTTGTGGCGATTTTTACAAGAGGAATAGCGGTTGCCTTTCCTACGAATGGAACGGTGCGGCTTGCCCTGGGGTTTACCTCGATGACGTGAACCTTGTTGTTCTGGACTGCATACTGTACGTTCATCAATCCTGCCACGTTCAGGCTTTCGGCGAGTCTGCGCGTGTATTCCTTCATGGTTTCGATAACAGCCGGATCGATGTTGTGATAGGGTAGAATGGATGTGGAGTCACCGCTGTGTATGCCGGCGGCTTCGACATGCTGCATCATACCGCTCACGACGCAGTCGGTTCCATCCGCGAGGGCATCGATGTCGAACTCAACAGCGGTTTCAAGAAAGCGGTCGATCAGCAGCGGATATTTCTCCGAGATAAACAACGCCTGGTCGACATACTCTTTAAGCGAGTCGTCATTGTAGATGATTTTCATCGCACGGCCGCCAAGGACGTAGCTTGGCCTGACCAGAACCGGATAACCGATTCTGCCGGTGATTTCCTGCGCTTCTTCAAACGAAATTGCGGTATCGTAATCCGGGTGAGGAATATCGAGTTTGCGGAGCAGGGCGCCGAACTTTTTTCTGTCTTCAGCGAGGTCGATTCCTTTGGAAGAGGTGCCGAGGATTTTGACGCCGGCAGCTTCGAGTTTTGTAGAAAGCTTGAGCGGTGTCTGGCCGCCGAAACTCACGATGACCCCGAGAGGTTTCTCATGTTCGAGGATGCGGATGGTGTCCTCGAATGTCAGAGGCTCGAAATACAGCTTGTCCGCGATATCGTAATCGGTGGAAACGGTTTCCGGATTGCAGTTGATCATGATCGCTTCATAACCGGCTTCCCTGAGGGCGAAGACAGCCTGAACACAGCAGTAGTCGAATTCTATTCCCTGTCCGATACGGTTCGGCCCGCCGCCAAGGATGACGACTTTCTTTCGGTCCGACCGGACCGATTCGTTTTCTTCATCGTAGGTCGAGTAATGATAAGGGGTTTTTGCGTCGAATTCGGCAGCACAGGTATCGACTGTTTTAAAAACGGAACGGAGACCGTACTGTTTTCTCAGGTCGCGAACGGCCTGATCGGAAACATTGAAAATATAGGCAAGCTGGCAGTCGGAAAAGCCATGCTCTTTTGCCTTTAACAGTTGTTCTCTGGATAATTCTTGAGACAGGCCCAGGATTTCTTCGGACAGATCGGATGCTGCTGTGGTCATGCAGTTTCGATGTGTTTTGAGACGCTTACCGGAAAAGCTGAAACTTGCTACAAAGATAAAAAATACCCCTGCAGCCGAAAATCCGTGAAGTATACAAAAATGCCGGGGGTAATCAAAGAGGGCGTTTGTATTCGAAGATTTTTTACATTACTGTACCTTACATGAAGTTTCAGGTCGCTGTAACGGACGCGATGCCGCTATCCGCAAAATCGGGTGTGGTTTACGTGGTTTTGGAAATTACAGGATCAATAACATTCGGGAATTATCGGTATGGAACAAGCCAGGATTGATTCAATCGAGTCTGCAATTGAGGATATAAAGGACGGCAAGCTTGTCATTGTGATCGACGACGAGGATCGTGAAGATGAAGGGGATTTTATAGCAGCGGCTGAAAAAGTTACCCCTGAAATGGTGAATTTCATCACCAAGGAAGCCCGGGGCCTGCTCTGTGTCGCTGTAACCATGGAGCGATCGAAAGAGCTTCAGCTCGACCCGATGGTTCAGCGAAACACGTCGCAGCATGAAACCAACTTTACCGTATCGGTCGATGCGATTGCCGAAGGAGTGACAACAGGTATCTCGGCCTATGACCGGTATATGACGATCAAGATGCTGGGAGAACCCGGTTCTCACGCGGATGATTTTTCAAGGCCGGGGCACATTTTCCCTTTACGCGCGATGGACGGAGGGGTGCTCAGAAGGGTCGGGCACACGGAGGCTGCCGTCGACCTTGCGGAACTTGCAGGGTGTTCTCCGACAGGGCTGCTCTGCGAAATTCTTCACGACGATGGAAGCATGGCAAGGCTTCCCGAACTGCTGAAGATCAAAGAAAAGTTCGGGCTCAAGCTGATAACGATAAAAGACCTTGTTGCGTACCAGATGAAGCGCAAAAAGCTGGTTTTGCGTTCAGTCGAAACAAAACTGCCGACAAGGTACGGGGAGTTCAGGCTGGTTGCCTATGAGACATGCTGCGATGACAGTCAGCAGAACCATCTTGCTTTTGTTAAAGGTGATGTGGATACAGATGATCCGGTTCTTGTACGCGTCCACTCCCAGTGTGCCACCGGGGATGTTTTCGCTTCGCTTCGATGCGACTGCGGGAACCAGCTTGCTGCGGCAATGAAGCAGATCGACAAGGAAGGCAGGGGGGTTCTCGTCTATCTGATGCAGGAAGGCCGTGGAATCGGTCTTATCAACAAGCTGAAAGCATATAATCTTCAGGACGAAGGTCTGGATACGGTTGAAGCCAATGAGAAGCTTGGTTTCAAGGCGGATCTCCGGGATTACGGCATCGGCGCGCAGATACTTCAGGACCTTGGCGTGAAAAATATGCGGCTGATGACCAACAATCCGAAGAAGATTGTAGGGCTTGAAGGGTATGGTCTTGAGATTGTCGAAAGGGTTCCGATTGAGATCGCACCCAACCCGCTGAACCAGGGATATCTTCGGACCAAGCGGGATAAAATGGGGCACATGATTGCGAGTACCTGTGGCTGCACTGACGAAAATACCGGGCAGAAAGAAGGGTGAGGAACGGCAATAACCAAACATAGTGGAGAATTACAGCACATGAACATGAATGTCCTTCAGAAGCAGGATAAGGAGATTTTTGAAGCAATAGCCGGAGAAATCCGGCGTCAGACGGAAACGCTCGAACTGATCGCATCGGAAAACTTCGCGAGCAGGGCGGTTATGGAAGCGTGCGGATCGGTCATGACAAACAAGTACGCTGAAGGATATCCCGGCAAGCGGTATTACGGTGGCTGTGAGTTTGTCGATATCGCGGAAAATGTCGCAAGAGATCGGGCGAAAAAGCTTTTCGGCTGCGAATATGTTAACGTTCAGCCTCATTCCGGCTCCAGCGCGAACATGGGAGTGCTTTTTGCTGTCCTGAAGCCGGGTGACAGGATTATGGGGCTTGATCTTTCTCATGGCGGTCACCTTACACACGGCAGCAAGGTCAACTTTTCCGGACAGTTTTTCGAAGCGCATACCTATGGGGTTGAAAAAGAGACCGGCTACATCGACATGAACAGAGTCGAAGAGATGGCCTTGAGGGTTCAGCCGAAACTCATTATTTGCGGGGCGAGCGCCTATTCCCAGGGCTTCGACTTCAAAGCATTCAGGGAGGTTGCAGACAAGGTAGGTGCATTTCTCATGGCCGATATAGCTCACCCGGCTGGTCTTATTGCTTCCGGCCTGTTGAACGATCCCATGCCCCACTGCCACTTTGTCACAACCACCACCCATAAAACCCTTCGAGGTCCTCGCGGGGGAATGATCATGATGGGGCAGGATTTTGAAAACCCTCTTGGAATTACCCTAAAGACGAAGAAAGGGATTCGCACAAAGATGATGTCCGAAGTGATCGATGCCGAGATCATGCCCGGAATTCAGGGAGGCCCTCTCATGCATATCATCGCGGCAAAGGGGGTTGCGTTCGGCGAAGCGTTGCAGCCCGAGTTCCGCACCTATGCCGAGCAGGTTCGCAGGAATGCTGCTGTCATGGCGGAAAAGTTTATCGGTCTCGATTATCATATTGTCAGCGGCGGTACAAAAAACCATCTCATGCTGATCGACCTTCGCAACAAAAATGTCACCGGAAAGATAGCCGAAAACCTGCTGCATGAAGCGGGTATTACGGTTAACAAGAACATGGTTCCTTTCGATGACAAATCGCCCTTCGTGACAAGCGGCATCCGTGTCGGTACACCCGCGATGACCACGAGAGGAATGACCGGGCAGTATGCCGAGCGCATTGTGGAGTTGATCGACAGGGTGATCAGTGCGGCGAATACTGACAGGATCGAACAGGTTTGTGCCGAGGTAAGGGTGGATGTAAAGGAGATGTGTGAAGGGTTGCCCCTTAATGATTTCGGTCCAACACCTTAAGGTGCCTCGGAAAACCTGCTAAACGGTCCAATAGCTGCGTTGAGCGGTGCTCAGAATCCTCATGTACTCGATGTACACTCCGGTTCCTGTGCTCCGTTCGCCTTGCTCTTGAACCGCTCGCTACGGTTTTTCAAGGCACCGCGGCTCACTTGTTAGGCAGTCTTCAGTCGGCAAAGAATGTGATTGGTAAATAAAGTGGATTCGTACTCGTAGTCGTACTCGTAATCGGAAAGTTGGAGCCTCAAGATTGCTGATTTGTTTTAATTAAGCTGTAGGGGCAAATCCACGTGTTTGCCCGCTTTTTTGATTCCGATACCAATTACGAATTCTCGATTTATTACGGAGATCGGGGTCGGTATCGGGTCTCGGGGTAGAATGCTATCCCTCCCAAGTCGTCACTTTCTTATCTGAGAAATTATGCTCTACACTCTTGCCGCGGATGCCGTTGTGGTAATCCATCTTCTCTTTATAATCTTTGCTGTCGCCGGCGGCTCGCTGCTTTTTCTGAAGCGGTGGATTGTATGGTTTCATTTGCCTGCGGTTGTCTGGGCGGTATTGATTGAGTGGAAAGGGTGGATCTGCCCTCTGACACCCCTGGAAAACTGGTTTCGACATCAAGCGCAGTCTGGCTTTTACGAAGAAGGGTTTATCGGGCATTATCTGCTTCCGCTTGTCTACCCGGCAGGCCTGACCCGGGAGATACAACTCTTGCTTGGGGGATTTGTGGTAGTCGTTAACGTTCTCTTTTACGGTTTTTATGTTTTGACTGTACGGCGCAAAAGTTGAAGCAGGGAGGAGGTTACTGTTTGTTTTTTTTGCGTTTTACAATGATCCACAACAATCCTGCTATCACGTAGACTGATGTGAATATCAGAAGCTCGTAGAATAATATGGTATTAGAATGCATGGTGCAGGGGGCCCTGTTGGCATAATTTCCTTCGCCATTATACGAAAATATTTCTGTTTCTGATACATTGTAGTTACACCATATCGATTTTTTTTCGCATTTCTGCGCTATTTTTCGCATTTCTGTGGGATTTTATATGATTCTGATGCCTAACGGCTTTGCAGGATAACCTCGATCATCTGGTTGACTTCATTTTGTGTTGTTTTTTCTTCCCTGTTCAACATGTTCAGCTCTTCAGCAAGCTTTTTTTCCATAGCGAGATCAGGCGCGGTGCGGAGTTTTTCTGTTATCTGTTTTCTTTTTGTTCGAAAATCTTCCAGAATGAGGCTTCTCACAGAGTCGAGAAAAGCAGTCAGGCATCGTCGGGCTTTCTGTTGCTGTTCATCGAACGACACATGCCAGCGGCTGCTGACAGGCTGTTCTATCAAAAGGCCCGAAGCAAGGTTGCGTGCTTCAGGAAGCGAGAACGAGCTTATTTCCGTTGCTATATCGAGGTAATCATCTTTAGCGTTCTGTTTTTCCCTGTATCTGTTGACAAGGTGACCAAGTATATGGGCGGCGACCGGACTTGACAGCTTAAGCAGCGCTTCGTGAGACGCGCAGAACTCAAGCACCTCGTTTCCATACCACGTGCTTTCAAGCAGCGCTTTTATAAAGGTTTTTTCAAGCACCGAGAGCGGGGCTTCTTTCCCGGATGTTGTTTCCGTTTCATCGTCTTTACGTAAAGTCTTTTTCTGGCGTCGTCCGGCAGAATGTCCCTCGGCAATAAGCTCCCTGAGAACAGGCACACTGATGCCGACTTTCTGTTCAAGCTCTTGCAGGTAAAATTCCCTCTGTGCCGTATCGGAAACAAACGATATGGTTTTGAGCATTTCTCTTACGGCCTGTGATTTTTCCCCGGGCTGGTCAAATGAGCCATGCTGGTGGTAGTAGGTGATCTGAAAATCGGTGAATGATCTCCGTGACTTTTCGATGAATTCCAGAAACCCTTCCTTTCCTTTTTTTCTCACCAGGCTGTCCGGGTCTTCGCCTTTCGGAAGGGAGGCTATCCAGGGCGTAAGGCCTGATTCGACAAGTATGTCGATACCCGAGAGCATCGACCTGGAACCGGCTTCATCACCGTCATAGATGAAAAGCACCTCTTCAGTGTATCTTCGCAATATCTTTGCCTGCTCGCGCGTCAGCGCTGTACCGCAGGAAGCCACCGCATTGCTCAGCCCGGCCTGATGAAGGGCAAGCACGTCCATATAACCTTCGACAAGAATGACAAGGCCCTGTTTGCGGATTGTTTCTTTTGCTGCGTGCAGGCCGTAGAGGACTTTTGATTTGTCAAATACCCGGCTTTCGGGTGAATTGAGATATTTCGGGGTGTTTTTGTCGCTACTGAGCGTTCTTCCGCCGAAACCGATGACCTGACCCCCTATGGAAAAAATCGGAAACATGATCCGGTTGCGGAAATAGTCGTAGTGGGAGTTCTTCCGGGGGTTATGATGCACAAGACCGGTTGAGACGAGATGATCGAGCGACATCTTTGAGCGTTTCGCGTGAGACAGCAGATACTCCCACTGTTCGGGGGCGAATCCCAGTCCGAAAGACGTTATGGTTTTCGGTGTCAGTCCCCGTTTTGTTGCAAGATAGGCAAGTCCACCCTTCCCGTCCGAAGAGTTCAGCAGGCGGTTATAAATTCTTGCCGCCCATTTGAGCGTCTCATGTGCAGTCTGCTCAGCAGGGTTCGGAGCGGCAGGTCCTTTCACATATTTGCTGATATCGACGCCACACCGTTTGGCGGTTATTTCAACTGCTTCCGGGAAAGAAACCTTTTCCATTTCCATGATGAAGGTAAAGACATTGCCTCCCTTGCCGCTGGAAAAACATTTATAAATCTGCTTGTCCGGGGAGACGACGAAGGAAGGCGTTTTTTCCTTTGTAAAT
>JAKSDB010000421.1 GCA_022360415.1 Chlorobiales bacterium | reverse complement strand
TGAAAATAATGCAAAGCGCCGGCAAACCTTGTTGGCGACCATCAATACAATAAGCGCTAATAAGAAAAACTGGACGCTTGGAACCCGTGACCGGGTGATCAGTCATGCGCTCTTCGGCTTCTATGACCATGACGGCGGACGGATGGCAAAGGATTACGATAGAGCCAGGGAGTGGTTCACGAGTGCACTCGATCGATTCGACGAGGCGATCGAGACCAATAATGTGCCGCCAAACCATCCGGTCCGGGTCTACATAGCCATGGCAAAGCTGAGGACGCTCGCATCCTGGCTTTTGGCTTCTTATTCGAGCGGTTTAACAGATCAAAGTACCATAAAGGATGTGAACACAATAAACGATAGAGTTAAAAAGACAGTATGCTCCATTCAATCGTTTTATAGGGCGCAGACTGAGTACTCGAGGCAGCTGAAATCGCGAATCAATACGCTTCTGGTTCCGATCGGGTTGGATATCCCCAATGAAAGAGCGTGTGAAAAAATCCAATAACCGGGACAGGACGATTCCGGTTGGCCGGACATGGCGCAGAGTTATATCGGGAATGCGCTGGAGAGTGCGAGTTGCGTCTTTATGAGGCCGGAGTTCAACAGGTCTTCAGAAAATGAGGGAGGTGTGCATCATGGAGCTTGCTCAGGATGACTACTTGAAAAAAAGGGTTGATGATCAGATCGACTGGTACGACCGAAAAAGCCTGACGAATCAACATTGGTTCAAAAGGCTGCGTATCATTGAAATTGTTGCCGCAGCCTCGATACCTTTTCTGAGTGCTTATATGACGCAGGGAGAGCTTTTTATACGACTGATCGTAGGTGCCCTGGGGGTGGTAATCACCGTGATTGCCGGCGTTATCGCATTGTACCAGTTTCAGGAGAACTGGATTGAATACAGGACAACCTGCGAGTCATTGAAGCATGAGAAATATCTGTTTCTGACAAGAGCCGAGCCTTATGATGCCGAAGATCCATTTCCGATGTTTGTGGAAAGGATTGAGGGCCTGATTTCTGTTGAAAACACGAAGTGGTATCAACGGCTCCAGTCGAGGAAAAAAAATGAGGGGAAGGCATAAATCAATAAATTCAAAAAGCCTCTCATAAACAGATTTTCGAAAACTGTGGGGTGATTACCTTTCCAAAGATTTCCTTGACGAGCTATCGAAAGATATCGGAAAACCCGGCAGTAAAAGGCGTGTGAGGGAACTGAGAAGTCTCGGGGTGGAAATTCCGTTCAAGGCGGCGTGGCTGGCCTTTATTTGTTTCCATGAAGCGTCTATGGGGTCTGAGCTCCGGCTTGCACAAACGCCGGCAGGCTGAAGCAAACCTATGGCGAGCCGGTCTGGAAGATTGGTGACGGTTTTTCCCAGGCGAGAAATGGTCGTCAGCGCCTATGTAATCCTGCCTTCCTTGAGGTATTCGCGTTGAACAGCAGTGTCAAGCAGCTCTGCATCGAGTACATTCGAGGTGTTCGCGAGCATTTCGATGGCACAGTAGTGGACAACGTTCAGAATTGCCGCACCGGAAAGTTCGTAGCGCTCAGCGACAGTCCGGAGATCGAGGTTTTTGTCGAGTTCGAGTTGTGTCGGGACGGTTTTTTCCCAGATGGCGAGCCGTTCTTCCATGCGCGGCATCGGAAAGGATACAATGCTCTGGAAGCGTCTGGCGAATGCCGGGTCGATGTTTCCTCTCTGGTTGGTCGCAAGGATCACGAGGCCGTTGTAGTTTTCGATGCGCTGCAGCAGGTAGGCGACTTCCTGATTGGCATACTTGTCGTGAGCGTCACGAATGTCGGTACGTTTGCCGAACAGTGCATCCGCTTCGTCAAAAAACAGGATCCACTCCTTGTTTTCAGCCTTGTCGAACAGCCTTGAAAGGTTCTTTTCCGTTTCGCCGATGTATTTCGAAATCACGCGGGACAGGTCGATCCTGAACACATCTTTTGCGGTCTGTTTGCCAAGCAGCGTAGCCGTCAGGGTTTTGCCCGTGCCGGGAGGGCCATAAAACAGCGCTTTGTACCCTGGTTTGATTTTCTTTTTCATGCCCCATTCATGGAGCAACGTGTCGTTGTGCGTGATCCAGCTCTCGATCTCATGAATCTGCCTGATCGTGCTGTCAGGCAGCACAAGATCGTCCCAGTCCATTTCGGTCTCGATGTGTTCGGCAGGAAAATCCATACTGAACCTCGGCTTGCTGACCGTCCCGACCGTCAGCAACTCGACGATCTCCGGGTTCATGATCAAGCGCCCGCTCATCACCGGTTCTCCTTCGCGCATGGGTTCAAGCCAGAGAATATGTTCCTTTGCAAACCAGTGATCGCTGCCAAGCATGCGCTGCACTTCGATACGCTTTTCCATATCGTTACCCGCAATGATAAACTGTGCTGTCTCACCGGTTGGGAGAAGGCCTCGGTGGTTGGCACCTTTCACGCCGCCGAATTCCGGGAAGTCGCCACCTTCGGGGAGGTATTCGGCGATGATTTTGCTGAAGAAATGCGGCAGGATATGCGGGGTCAGAGACAACCCAAAGACAACAAGCTCTTCAAACGATGGCTTGTGTGTCGCGATAAATGTTGTAAACCATGACCTATCGCCATACAATGCAGGAGGTTCAATGGTAATGTTTTCTGCCTGATTGAAATGTATGTTCAGTCGTGCTGTGACCACATTGCGCAACCAGGTGAGTACTGCCTGAATGTTGGATGTTCCTGCGGGCATACCGTCCGTCCTTTTTGATAAAAATGTTCGGATCAGGGTTTTCCGGTCAATTGAGGTACCCTTTATTGATAATCATCATAATCATCAGGTTTCTGATGATGTTCACGCGTATTGACGCCTTTCTTACCGGCTTCGGCAAGCCTTTGTAAGGCATTGCCAAGGCTGCGTAGCTGTTGTTTCATCCTTTCCGCAGATTCTTCAAGATTTTCCCTCAATGAATCGTCAATACCTGCACCTTTATTTTCATTGTGCTGTTCTTCTGACATTGATTGTGGATCATTCTGCCTGGCAGGATCAGACTCTGCATTGTGATGCTTATGCGGAGTATCTGATGATGTTGTAAAATCTTTCGTTTGGTCAGCTACATCGTCGGTATTTTTGCTTCCGGTTTCCTGATCAGGAACATCGATGTCGTGTTTTCGGAGTGTATCGATCCATGCAGCCATTCGTTCTTGTGCCGATGCTGCTTTTTTCGGATCCCCGCTGACAGAACTGCCAATGGTGGACGCAATATCATCCATGTATGCCCGAAGAGCCTTACCGATGGCTTGGTAATCGCCCGTCAGGCTTTCGCGTGACGTTCCGGTCATGTCCGCAAGCAGATCAAGTCCGGGTGTGAGGCTTTTTTTCTTCTCCTCGTCCTGTTTATCTCCAGGGCCTTTTGGTTCGTTTTTTTCCTGGTGTTGATGAGATTTTCCATAAAAAGTATTGCGCAACCCCGCTCCGAGTTGCCGCATCACATCACCAAGCTCTTCTTTCAACCATGTATCGGCCTCTTCTTCGGAGACCTCGAAGTTTTTCAGGGCGTCCGGATCAACAAAACGTTTTTTCCCTGTCGGGGTTCGTAATTGGTACTCCCCAGGTGGTAATTGCAAAGAGTCGGGGATCAGAAAATGGCGTTTTTTTTCACTATCTGACCAGAGGGTTTTAAAGCCATCCATAGAGCTTTAATGCATTTTAACTTTTGAAACGAAGATTGAAGTATAACAAATAAAATCATTCGTTAATCTCTTAACGTATGCGATGAACAGAACCAAGATGAGCTTCCCTTGTCATAACATCCATTTCCACTTCATCTAAAACTTCAGGGTTATTTTCGATGTCTTTTTCAAGCTCTCTTTTGGAAAGTTCACGGATCATTAAACGGCGTTGATTGGTATCATCAATTTTCGCAATAGCAATCTCTTCAGCCGATAAGTTTTTAGCGTCATTCTTAATCCTTCTTGCGATTCTAGAACGAATGCGTTGAAGTCGAGTTCGTGGGAAAGTCGCTGGATAATCTTTTACCCTTTCTTCATGATGAACATGAAGTTCAACAACCTTTTCACTAAATAACCTGTTTACAATGCGTTGGGCATCTTTTAGCCGATTATAGATTGTATCACCATCAGTTGCTTCCAAAGCAGCATCGATTTTCTCAGTGATTTTATTTACTATCATTGCTCCATTATTAACGCCGCTACGATAAATGAACTCTCTCATCACGTTTTTGCAATAGCTTGCGCTTCGATCTGATAACCTTGTGACTTTAGCTCCTTCTGTTGCTCCAACCCTGCGAGCCGCGTCTTCCCAAACAGATTCGGATGTAAATTCTTCTGGACTACCATAGAGCGTTCCTTCTTCTTTTAAAAGTGGAGTTACTTTAGTATCGCCGGGACTGGCCTCCCAACGGTAGTCCCATGAGTCACCGCCATCCACTACATTCAATCTTGTAAACACTGGATGCGACTGCTTAACCCTTCGTGCGACCTGTTCGGCATCTTCACGAGAAATTTTACCATTTTCTACCAATCGAGCCTCTTCACTATCAATAGCAGCGAGACCGGCGCGTACACGATCAGCTTTTTCCGGGTCGTCTTCATTTACTTCATCAGCATCTGCCCCGATTCCCAACGATCTCAACAATCCACGTGCCCGTTCGGCCAGCCATGCGATCACACGATCGATAATCCGAAGCACCATTTCCTGGAAGCTGCGAATCGTGTCGGCAATCCGGTCGGGCAGATTGCCGAGTCCCAGGAAACCGGCGAGGAAATCGATCACCGGCGATATGAGCCTTGCGAGAGCTCCTTCAATGGCTGAAGCCATACCGCCGATGTTTCCTGCAATCAAATCGGCAGCACCATTGACAACGGTCTCAACCAGACTGAAGATGCGCGCAGCATTGTTGAAGATCCATGCAAGGATGCGGTAGATTACCTCTATCGCCTGAACAATGGCGCCGGCAGGGTTGAACAGGCCGATAATCCGGGGCGTTACTGCGCGGATCAGTGCTTCAATCAGAAAATCGACGGCGGCATCGAGGATTGCGCTCAGGATGGTTTGAGGGTCGAGCTGTTCCCTGATCATTTCGAAGATGCCTTCAGGGCCGCGTTCGATAAGCATGGAGATCAATTCATAGGCTTTTTCGATCAGTGCGACATTCTGCTCACCGATATGACGTGCCAAAATCTGACGGATACGGTTCCAGGTGATCCCCATCAGTTGCAGGAAGAAGGTAATCAGGCTGCCGAGCGAAAAGTCGCTGGGAAGTTGCACGCCGACCGAGCCCAAACCGGAAAAGAGCCATTCGAAGAAACCGCTGAGGATGTGATCCTTGAAATTGTCGAAGAATTGCTGAAAACCCTGTCCCAGGGCTCTTCCAATGTTGTTGGCGAAGTTCATCGGATCGTCGGCAATGTCATTGATCACCTGTCCTATACGGTCAATCAACGCCCAGAAGGATGCCGGGGGAATGCCGACAAGTTCCAGCAACCCTTCGATGATGAACCGCGCCGGATTTTCAATGAATGCATTGACTGCGTCTTCAATACGGCCAACCAGACCTCGCGCTTCATTGCGCAACTCCTGTGTTCGCTCACGCATTTCCTGTACAGCTTGCCCGGCTGTCTGGACCAGATCCCTGGTAAGATCGGCCTGGGCTGTCATTACGCGATGATGGAGACCGTCCAGGCGTTCTGCGTACTCTGCGCGTTGACCCTGTGCCCAGGCTTGAAGGTTTTCCGGCAGGCTGGCAAACAGGTTATCGATCTGTGTTGTGGCATCATCGATAATCGCCTGGCAGGAGTCGATGACTGTGTTGACTTCACGTGAAATGCTGCGGAGTAGTCTGCATGCCCCCTCTCCAAAACGGTGTTCCGCCGCGTTATACCCTTCGGTTACCCAATCAGGTTTGCCAATCACACTTTCAGCCAACTCCAGAACAGCACCGGTGACTCCCTCATATCGTTCTTCAAGACGACGCTGAATTCTTTCTATAGCCTGATCGTATTCTGTACTAAGAACCTGAACGCCCTGTCGCCACAGGCTCATAGCTGTCTGTGGCAACTCTTCAAGCTGAGCGTTGACCCTGTTCTGTGCCGACTCGAAGATTTGCTGGGCCCGCTGGCCGGCTTGACGTCGTTGTGTCTCTTCGTCGAGCCTTCCGGCTTGCTGTTGCTGAATGGTGCCCGCAATGGCCTCACTGCGGGATTCCTGCATGGCTGCCACCGCACGATTACGCAATGCAGCCAGATCGGCTCTTGCCTGCTCTCGCGCCTCCTGATGTTCAGCCAAAACCTCTTGTGGCGCACGTTGAGCTGTTTCAGCTAATTCTCCCTGTGCTTCTCGCGCTTCAGCAATGGGGCCATTTTCGACGAGTTGGGCAGGCTCCGAGTTCATGCCGGCTTCGTCTATACTCGCCTGGCCAGCTTCGACATCGGCATCAAGAGAAACCTCTTCAGACGAGACAGGATCGGGTGTAGCCGCTTCTGCGTTGATTTCCGGAGCGGAAACCTGCTCAGGCGGCGTTTCAATGTCTCCGGGCTCCCGTCCGGGCTCTCCTTCCGGTTCTTCTTCCAGTCGGTCATAGCTTGACCGTGTTTCCTCGACCTCGCCTTCAACGGATTCCTGAACAGCGTCACCTGCGGCTTGAGCCTCTTCTGCAGGGTTTGATTCGAGAACGGCAGCTTCACTGGGCGGTTGACGGTTGGCAATAAGTGTCCTTATTCTACGGCACAATGCTTCCACCTCGGGACTGGGAGGCGATGTGGCACCAAGTTCAGAGGCAACATTGCCGCCGGCTCGGCCCGAGGTCTCTTCGGCTGGTTCTTCAACCGCCTCCCGCGCCTCAATGACATTTTCTTCAGCAGATGGAAGTTCTTCCTGTGCATCACCGGCTTCGCTTATTTGATGTTCGATTTCAGCCAGACGATCGTTTTCTTCTGAAGAAAGCTCTCCAGGAAGTTCCGTCACGAGGTTTTCCTGTCCTCCGGTTGTTGCAGAAGTTTCTGATACCGAACCAGATGCAGCAGAGTTTTGTGTTGAAGATGCTGTTTGCGCGGCCTCAGATGACACAGATCCGCTTTGCGGCGCTGCGGTTTGCCCTTCTTGATGACCAGCAGGCGGTGCTGATGGTGCTGATGCTCCGCTGTTTTGTTGATTGACGGGCGCGCTCTGTGTGTTTTCAGGAAAACGTTGTATTATCTGTTGTTCTAGAGCGCCAGGCTGTGCTCTCTGGTAACTCTGTTTTTGCTGGATCGTGTGCGTGAGTTCGTGAGCCAGCAGATGCTTGCCTTCGCTGGTTCCCGGCTGATACTGGTCACGGGAGAAAAAGATGTGATTTCTATAGGTGAAGGCCCGCGCGCTGAGCTGATTGTTCAGGCTTGCCGCCTCCCGGTCGCTGTGGATGCGTACATTGCTGAAATCGGCATTTAATCGGGGTTCCATAAAACTGCGTACATCGGAGGGAAGTGCATCACCTTTAGTGGTTTGGGCATAAATTGCAGCTTGCGTGCCCGGAGTTACCGTTGGTATGCCGTTACCTTTTCTTTGCAGTTGTTCTTCTTCAGCACGATATCGTTGTGCTATTTCGTCTTCTTGTTGCAGTATTCTTTCGTTGCCCTCCAGTTCAGATGTCTGAATCCAATCTTCTTTTTCGTCCTCCTCCTGCATTTGGAGTTTCTCTTCTTCCTGCCTCAGCAGAGTTTCTCCGTTTGCGGATGAGGAAGGCATGCGCATAACCATATCGGAAACGGTATCGGCTTCCTTTTCGTATTTGTCTCCCGTTTCACCGATGGTTAGTTTCGCTTGGATCGCGGTTCTGGCAGGTGTAAAGAAACTATCTCTTCCCGGTTTTGAAAAAAACGGCTTGTTGTCCTTCCGGTGAATGGAAGGTTGCGTCACAGTCGTTGATTTCTCTGCTGTTTTCATCGCCACATCTTATCCAGCGTTACGATACCCATTCTACCCGGAGCATTCGGGGCATCCAGGGCAGTCTGATCATGGAAATTCCCCAGGGGAGCTGGTCCAGGAGAACGTCATAACCTTTCGATTCCACTTGTAACAGCCATTCACCGTTACTTTGTTCTGATACCTTCCCGGCTCGTTTCAGAAACGTTTCTCTGAGACTTTCAGGGCTGGTGTTTTTCAAGGCTTTCCAATGGCGGATTACCGCATATAAAAGCGCTGCCGTTTCATCTTCTTCCTCAGACCGGGGTCCGTCTTCGGGGCCTGTCACAGATTCAACGGAAATGCCACAGAGAACTTTCATAAAGGCAAGGTCATATTCCGGCGCATTCCATTTTCCGGTGGCAAGATAGTGCAGCACATAAAGGGCTCGATCGGGATAGAGAAGCGCTTCTTTTTCTGCAATCCCAATGCCTCTGAAAAATTGCGGCAGAAAAGGATGAAGCAGAACCAGTCCAGCGTAATTGATAAAGAGCCCGGCGTTTTTGTCGGGATGCTCGTCGTAAGGGAATGCTTCGTGATTTTTTGCGGCCTGAAGTCTTTCCGGAGACAGCGGTTCTGGAAAAAACTTTGGTTTTCCGGCTTCCGGCTGCTCAGGATGTTTTTTCTGTTCCGTTTTTCGCTCGACTGACTGAGAACGTTTGCTGGCCGGTTGTCCTTCGCTTTCAGCAGACAAGCGTGTTTCACCCGGCTGTCTATCCTCTTTAGAGCTAATGTCAGACTTCCTGTCGGGATGCTCATCTTTTTGGCTGTCACCGGAACTGCTTGCAGGTTCATGTTTTTCAGTATCCACAAGTTTCCCGGACTCGGCTGAAGAAGCTATTGGGGTGTCCTCGGCTCCTGGACGACTGTTATCCGAGGTCTGTTGTTCAGGTTGCTGTTCCGGCGCGGAAGCAGGTGCTTTTTTACCTTGCACAAGCGGTTGCCTTGTTTCAGATACCTGTTCTTTAGTTTCGGCTGAAGGCGTCTGTATTGCTCCTGTTTCTGTGTTATCGTTCAGACAGCTGTCGAGCACACTTTTCAGTTCGGGTTCCGGTATCTCCAGATCGTTCAAGTCTGCTTGTATTTCCTTCAGGATCGCTCTTTCTGACAGAGCTTTTCCGGAGACAACATGGACAAAAGCCGTATCCCAGAACAGGTATTCGATCTGCTTTATGAGAATTGCGGGTATATCGTTACGTTGGAAGCGTTCAAACCATCGGGTCAGTATCTGTTTTGCTTGACCACTGAAAAGGCCGAGCACTTTTTCGAGAAAATCATGGCTGAATTGCCGGATCAGACGTGCCCGTGCGGTCGGGGAACATAACGTTTCAAGCAATGCTGTTTTCAGGCTCGCAATGCCGCTGTCAGTTTGTTCAAGTTCCTTCCAGCTCTTTTGAATTATTGACTCGAATTCAGTAATCGGCAGGGTACTGAAAGACCAGGGCAATGTTCCATGTTCAAGAAAAAAAAGAACAATTTCAGTAATGCTCTCCGGCTTGGACCTGTGCCGGATACTGCCAATTGTCGCAGAGTCTGAGATGCCATTGTTAAGCGTCACATCCTGCAGGATTTTGTCTAAAGCTTCAGCAACCGCCGAGGGAAACTCTTTCTCCAGCCGCTCAAGGCTAACAATTCCTGCATCGATCTCAATGCGTTCGATGGTAAGAAAACCATCAGGCTGGGCGTAACGGTTCAACACCTTTTCAATAGCGGGGACAAGCCGCCGTGCACATATATCAGACATCGAATCTTGTAGCGTGGTTGCATCCGATTCTCTCCCCTGTAGCTCGACTTCCAGAAACTGGCGCCGGATTGAATGTTGCTGAGTGTCTGACATGTGTAGAACCTTACCCTACTGCGTGTTATCAAATGTAAATCTATCGTTTTTTATTACCCTGCAACCACGTCTGGTAAATGCCGTAACTCTGAAACGGATTTGGCCGTCTGGAACCCCGGTAAATGTAAATCTGGCTGTTTTCCCGTTACCGATTTTCTCCACCGATCGGGGCAATTCCCACAAAAAGGCCACCGCCCTATCTGTTCCCGATTGCTTGACACTCAAACTAACCGTGTTCCCTTCAATTTTCGGTTTTAGAACAGTAAGACTCAAATGCGGTTCCTTGCACAGCATTTCCTCCGGGCTGTCCGGAACACATTTGTCTATTCTGAGACCATCAAAAGCAGGGATAACTACAGTTCTTCGAGATTCATCGCCCTTTTCTATCCTGATAACACTTTTATTCGGACTGATGCTGATGGAAACAACCGTTTTATGTCGTCTGGCAACTACGGTTGACCAGATGAAGTTGAAACTGAATTTCTTTTCAAGACATTCAAAATATTCGATCCAGAGCGTTTTTACTTTGGTCACCATGTTCGACCGTGACTCCTGATGAAATTGCATCCATCCGTCAACCCCGGTTTTCCTGTCGATCAGGGAGTTTATCTCATTGAAGACATCATGACCCTCGATGAGAATCTTTTTGGCTTCATCGGATAAATCGAGCTTTTCTCCTTTCGGATACTCGATCCAGAAATCAACATGAAGATCGCGTTGTTGTGATCGTGAACGCTCGGGAGTCAGAAGGCGATAGCCGCGTCGAAGAGCGATACCCTGACAAGGCAAGTCGCAGCAGGTGTGCGAAAAGGTTAGTTCTTTTTCAGGGCAATCCGATGCGTCACCGACCGATACCCGAACTGTTCTCCCGCTCTGGAATTTACCCGTTGTAACGGTGTAACGGTTCGGTCCTTCTTCTTTAGCCTCAACTTCTTCTCCATTCAGGGTGATAGGCAGCCGGGCATTTTGTACTTTTATTTTTACAGAGTAGTTATTCTGTTCATCGCAGACCGGGTCCTCCGGTTCAACGGTCAGGCCAGGGCTGACCTCGATTGATTGTGCAAGTGAAACACCCCCTTCCGCATCCCTTACGGTCACGACATGTGTCCCTACTGCAAGTGTTATCCGGTCATCGACAAGAGGTACATAGTCACGATCGTCAATCTTGACTTCGCAAGGTGGTACCCGGTAACTGAAATCAAGGTCTACGCGCGCAATACCGTTTTCATCCGGGCAATCATGGCTCATGCTGAAAACAGGCCTTGCCGCCGGCATTACGAATTGTAACGGCGCACAGTCGGAAGAACTGCGATAGGGAAGGAAAAAGTCTGCAATGACGACCCGTTCCGGTATCGAGTATGAATCCCGTGTTTTCGTCGGGTATTTTCCTGATTTCGAAGGTGTTTCCTGAAAAACCAGGATAAAAGTGCCACCCGAAGGAACCCCGGCCTTATGGGTAATGCCGGGATGTTTCCGGACATATTTATTGAAGAAAACCAGTTCGTCCACTTCCTTTTTGCGTTCTTCAAGTTCCTCGTGTAACGTTTCAAGACGTGCCATCAGGCAGCTTTCCAACACCTTTTCAAGCTCTTTTTGGGTCGCCTCTTTTTGAGCCTCTGTCAATACCGGTTTCTCTCCAGACGGCTTGTATTCCGATAGCCCGGCACGATAATGCTTGACAGCGTTCGCCATTACATCGTATTTGTCCCTGACAGCATCGTATTTCATCAGGCTTGCTGAATCCGGCAGTGTATTGGTAAAATCCATCATAGCCGTTACGATTTCCAGACGGTTGCCGATGGCAAGATCGAATTCATGTAACGACAGATCATTGAGCTCCGGTACATCTTTCAGCACTGACGTCCTGAAACTTTCTTTCAATGTTAACGTCGAACTTCCTTTTTTGCTTCTCATCGAATCCACGAGAATGTTGCCGAATGTGCCGTCTCCGGTGACAATAGCATCCTCGACGCTGACCTTTCGGACGTTTTTTTTAACTCCTGAAGTAGAAGGACTAATCTTACTCACGACAACGGTTTCCGATTCCTTTGGGGATCTGAGTCTGAAATCAGTCAGCTTGTTGATATTGTCGCGGAAGAGGCACTCAAGTTCCTTTGCCCATGCATCGTAAATGATTTCAAGATCATTCGTAAGGCAATGCGAAAGTAAAGGATCATCGAGCACATCGGCTGAAACCGTTGAGGGATGTGCATTGAGCGCGACCACATCAAAAGGCAAACGGTAGTTTCTGATCGAAGTAAGGAGGCTTTTCATCGTGCTGCGCCAGTCTGAGCCAATATGTCCTTCAATCCGGAAAAAGTTATAGTGTTCAAGATCGTACAGGAGCGCATCGGTGCTACCGTTTACATGATATCCAAGGTTCCGGTCTGCACGGCCTCTTTTCGTTTTTGTATAATTCCACGCGCTCAGCAAGTTCCCGGAAATTACATAGTAAAAAGGAATCGCCTTGTCTGATAGTACAGCATTTCCTGAACGGCTTGGCGTCACTTTTATCGATGACTTGACAGAGCGTGACTCCTCCGGGATATTCTTCAGAAATTGTTCAACAAGAAGCCTCAGCCGCTTGAAGAGCTGCCTGACTTCTTCGCCTGACGAGGCGCCGGTTGACAAAGCAGGAGATGGTCGAAAAATGTGACGGTACGCTTTTTTTTGTTCCGGAGAATCACCTTTTGCGGCTTTTCCAAGCTCCAGATGGCGCGGAAAAAGTGTTTGTGGAGGATTGCAGAGTGACATGAAATCCAGGGCTTTCCACCGAAACTCCTCGTAGGCCTCGATAAGGTCGCCAAGAAAGTCATAGAAATATTGTGAGAAGATGACTCTCTCATCTGCTTGAATGCTCTTATATGTTTTTTTGATCCTTTTCAGCTTGTCGGTGAATGACCAAGTGCTTTCGGGCAGTATCGGTTTGAAAGCGTTGTAACATTTATCAAGCGTATCTCCAACGACCTCAAAAAGGCTTTTATTATCTTCAGAACTGCTCGGTGAGGGCAACAGGATTTCACGATAGGCATCAAAAATGGATGAAGCTTCCATGTTTTTCGGTGAAGGCACATCGAATCTCGGCAATTTGAGGTCAGCCAGCTCAAGTCTTGATGCCATATCAGGGGTAAAGTCACCATGAGCATTTTCGGCCTCGGTATTCTTCTCGATCTCCGCATGAAGCTTCTCCAGATCGCTCTCCTCGATAAGCAGTTTCCGCAATGTAACCTGAATGCTCAGACCCGTACCGTCGCATGAGGCTGCACTGCATGCATTCAGATCTTTTTCCAGAAGTTCCACATACAACAGCACGACTTTCTTTTCCAGAAAAGCCGGTGTTATGGCGTGTCCCTTGTCGTAGGCATCATGGGCGTCATCGAGCAATTCCCATAAAGGATACTTGTTTGTATGATTGATCGAGAGGAGGGAGTAGTCATCGTTGATGGTATAGTCCAGATATTTGTCAGCGATGAAGTCCCGGTTTCCCACCACTGCCAGGTAACCCTCGCTGGTTATGCCGCAGCCTTTCGATATAATCAGCTTTGCCGCACCACCCGGTTTGTCTACACCGATCTCCAGCCCGCAGACAACGCCGATGCCATGAATCGTCGCCCGGGTCAGCCGGTTCTGTTCGTCCAGGTAATCTTTCTGGTTGTTCAGTTGGGAGGCGGTCAGTACCTGGTTGGCCTCGAAAACCCCATATTCCTTTATCGTTGGTATCATAACGGTCTTTGTTTGGACGTTACTGAATTTTAAATAGTGTCGTCAGCTCAGTTCCCGTTCGTATTCATTGTTCTCATCCGAGTCGCGTGCTTCCGAGACGAACCGGATTTTCATCATTACCATCATCGCAATCGTGCAGTGTCGCCGGCGGATAGACACTATGAAGCTTTGACAACAGCATCAGCACTTTCCAGAGCTTCATGGATACATCGACAAGGTCGGCATATATTTCGGCACAGCGTTTACGTAGCCTGCTTTTCTGTGAGGCAGTCAGGGTTCCACCCGTCAACCTCTCAATTTCGACGGATGCCAGGCCGAAAATCCGCTTGACCTCTTTCTGTCGCAATTCCTGGTCGATGGTCTTGCCATCCGATACAAGTCGCTTCATCTCATCTGAAAAAAACACCCCGAACCCCATTGCAATCTCTTTTGACACGTTCGGCATCCTGGAAATCATCCCGACCGGCAAAGCCGATTCAATTTTTTCTATCACCCGGGCAGAACGCCAGTCTGATCCGGCATTTACTTTCAGCCATTCCTCCCATGCCTCCCTGAAACGCTCATAGAGCAGCCAGCAGTCATCCTCGACAATACGTGCAAAATGGTCGGCAAGTAATGTGTAGATCCGGTCACCGACGAGATCATAGTTCTTAATGCCGCCGTAGATGTTCTCCAGTGGCTCCAGATCAGTGTGGAGTAAATTGATGATCCTTTTACGGTTTTCCGTTTCTCCTGCGTTGTGAATCTTTCTCGTTTGCAAGGCAATTGTGACTGTTTTTTGCGCAGCTGTATATATTTTAGAGGCACCGTTTGCTGCACTGACCTTCCCCGGGCGCGCATTCCGGGCATTCCTTCCCTCTTCCCGAAGCAGATTGGCAAGATCCTCTTTCACCTTGCCATCTTTCCCTTCGCCTAATTCCAGATTGCTGACCCAGCAGATCTTTCCCAGGAGATGTGCGGGCATTTCCATTCGGATGGTGCGATCGGCAAAGCGCCGAAGTTCGATATTGCTGTCAAATGGCTTAGCCCAGCCAGGCATCACAACAGTGTATTGGAATGAATACGGATCTTCTTCACCGCATTGCGGGCAGCTTTTACCGAGACAGACCTCCATAAGGGCGTCGCCGGGAAATTTCGGCCGCAGAAGAAGGTGCTCGACTATAATGATTTTCGTTTCCATTTCAGGGTCGAGTCCCAGGAGCAGCGATATGCGCTTACGTAAGGCGGGCTGATTTTCCGGTGTCGGCAGCACCTGCCTGTAGTTGAAGCTCTTTGCCCGATTACGGCTGATCAGCGGATAGGCTTTCAGAAACGCGCTTTTGACGGCAATCAAATCTCTTGCAGCCACCTGATCTCCATAGTGGCTGGTCAGCATAAGTGCATATTCTGAAAACTGTTCGCCGAATCGGGCCATAAGGTGATCGAGAAAGCGGTTTCGCCTCTCAAGCTGCTCAGGCTCGCTTTCGGCCAGTGCTTCAAGTTCTTTTTTTGTCAACGATGGTTTAAGCAGCTCAGTAACACCCCTGATAAGCGTTTCGTCGTTAAGGTTGTGCACGAAATAGCTCTGCCGTTGATTCTGATCCAGCGAAAAAAGAGACCGGATGTTGGCGAGCTGGGAAAATGCATTGGCCAGTACTTGCTCGAATACCATCAGGTAAGCCTTGAGCTGGCGAGCCTGACTGCGGCGCTTGTCGTCGGCAGGTTCACGCACGCCTTCAGGACCGGTGCCATAGGTTTGCGGTAAAAGGTACTGCACCGGAGCGAAACCACCCGGTTGGCGCCAGGTTCCTTCGGGGACAGACAGGTCGTGCTCTTCGTTCGACAACTTGCGGATTTTCAGCCGCTCTTCCTGCCCCCGCAACTGATTGAGTGTATCCTGCACTTCGCTTGGTCGGGCAGTGAATGGAAGACCGTTTTTGTAGAAGATGAAACTGGAATTATCGATGTACAGCCTGGGTTGGCAGTTCTTATCGATATCGAGCGTCCATTCCGCACTCGGTTTGTCCCTGTTTACGTCCTCTCCTCCATCGGCTCCACCGCTTTGAACAAGACCATCTTCATCATAACGGGAAAGCAACAGGTTCCTTACAGCAATAATTCCATCGATTTCGACCAGTTTTTCAATAATGTCGGACGTGCGAAGCTGGTCCTTGAGCATGGTTCCTTGAAGAGACGACTCCTTAATGAAACCGTGACTGAGTTGCGGCCCCTCAAAGATATCCTCAACAGCCATACCTTCTGCCATGAGTTCCTGGATCGTATAGAACTTGATTCCAGGATTGAAGTACTGCTCTATTGTGAAAAGCACATTGGCCAGCACCAGCTCAATATCGGCATCAGCAGTCACATCGATATCGGCGCAAACCGCTACATCCTGAATGCGAACCACCCCGAGTGAGCAGAAATCCTCGCAAAGGTTTCGGTTATTTTGGAGCTCTGCTCCAATGGCTTTCAGGGTTCGCTCCACCATAGCCATTTTCCTGAGATACAGTCCGGCTGCCTCTTTGAAATCCCAGGCATCGATACTCTCCTTCGCAAATGCAGTCATTGCCGCTCTTACACCGAACATACGGAAAGGAACGCCCTTCAATTCGATCATGCCGACGAAACGGTTTCCGATGAGAACCTTCTTCTCAAAATGAATTGTAATATCAGCAAAGAAAACACGCTGCCACTGCTGCCATCGCTGCTTTTCCTCCGTTGCCGAAAGGGTACTGGATTCGGTACTTTTTTTCAGTGAGGGAATAACTTCAACGTTTTTAATCCCGTTCAGCAGCGATCCGTTTTCATCGATGTAGTTATCCATAGCGCCCCATGTTACAGCGTCCCATTCAGGAAACCTCAGCTCAACAGTAACGGGATATCGTTCGTTATCCTCCTCCAGGATAAATACATGGCGGATTTTTCGATCGTTCAGATCACCAAGCACTGGATCGTCTTCCAGTTCAAGAAGAATGTCGTAGGTACCAAGTGGTGTTACCGGAAGACAGTTCTTTTTACCGGGTGGACAGGTGTAGCTAAGACGCTCTTCTTCACAGTTGGCGTAGAGATCGGTTTCACAAGCAACTGTTTTCGGCTGGAGCCACGCATTGGCGATATTGTCCGTATCGACCAGAAGTCTCCGGTAATCGCTTGTTGTCAACGGACTGATGGTCAGAATATCGCGAGCCGTAAAAAATGCCTGATCCCGCGAGTCATCAGGAGTAGATTGCAGGGGAGTAAGCAAATCCCTGATATCCCACCCTGTCCGGTATCCAAGGTCAGTTATGGCATAACAGAGTGCTTCGAGCAAGGTTATGCCCGGATCGTGACTATTGTAGTCAGTCCACCAGCGGCTTCCCAGAGTTTCGATAAACTCGATCCCCATGCTGCGAAGCGTCAGATAGTCCTGACTGGTTTCAAGCACAGGATTTTTCGGGATAGTGCTGGACTTGCTTGCCATGTTCAGATACAATTGTTTGCTACCCGCTCAGCCTTCAGGGATCGTACTATTTTCTAAAAACTTATTGCGCATCTCGATTGCTGCGTTGGGTGGATAGGAAGGGGT
Source organism: Chlorobiales bacterium (assembly GCA_022360415.1). GTDB lineage: Bacteria > Bacteroidota > Chlorobiia > Chlorobiales > Chlorobiaceae > Prosthecochloris. The sequence continues at coordinate 17,494 of JAKSDB010000421.1, read as the reverse complement.
TTTTGCGCTCCATCCGCCTTGCAACTTTTTAGAGATGCCCTTATTCATCAACCTCATCATCAACCAGTTCGATCGTATGATCTGAAGCTTTGGCCGATACGAGAATCGATATGGCTTTCGAGGCCGAAACCACATCGGTATCATTACTTTCTGTTCCGTCACTGAGCTGGTGATACAGCTTGAAATCAATTACATAATCAACGCCTGGCTGTTCTTCGACGAAATCAATAAGCGACGATTTGTATATCCTGCCGCCAAAAGAAATATCCTTTCCCTCGTTGAAAGCCCAGGGAGAAAGGAAATTCACCAATGAATTCTGCAGAGTTAGCATAGCGTTACTGCTATCGGTGTCGGGATAGAACTTCACCTTGAAAGACACGCGAATACTTTCAAAAACCGGATTAGCGACATGGAGCCTGACAAAACCGGATACTTGTTGTTCCAGATAGTTACAGATCAGTTCGAGATCGCCCAGATTGGTGTAGGGCCTGAGCGGATCGATGGCATTATGGTTATGCAGCTTGGGGATCGTAATGATCGTGACATGTCCCGGCGCTGATTCCCGGTAAACGGAAGCCTTCCGGTTACCGGGTTTATAGCAGGTATGGTTCAGGCATTTAACCTTGTAGATTTGTGGAAAGGCTTCCAGTACCAGTCGCTCGTAATCCCACAACGTGACAGCCCTGTTTTTGTGTCTCAACCGCTCGCTGACCCGCATAGAGAAGGTTTCGGCACTCTCCGTTGGGCGGCCGCCGAAGGTCGGGTAAGGCTGGCTTACATTCTTGACCGCAGCATTTGGTACGACAAGTTTCTTGATCGTTTTCTTCGGTAATTGCGAGGCAAGGAAGTCGTCAGCATTATTTTGATCTTTGAGTGTAACTTTCTCTGCCTGGGCTACGACAGCAATGGCATTGCAGACAGCAAGGGGATATTCCTTTACTACCGCCCTGACCCAGTAGTAACCGGCTGGAAGAAATTGCGTATCTGTTTTCGTTGCATCTTTTGGAATCGTGTAACGAATGATACCGGAACGTGTCAGTTGGCCGGTCCGGTCGCTCAGGCCGGTGTCGTTGAAATTCGCCCAGGGTTGACCTGTCTTGCTGGAAAGGTAGCTCCACTGAACATGTTTTTCCGGTTTTTTAACCGTAGGGTCGGCGCTGCCTTCCGCTAACTGGAACAGGAGCGAGAGGTTTTGTCCAGGTTCGAGTTTTTCAATACCGATATACACCTCGCCCTTATAATCGAACTCCGGGAGGAGTCTTACCTGATTGTCAGTATCGAGCGACTTGTAGCCGAAAGGCATCAGCCAGCTGAAGCTCGTGTCGTTCAGATTCACTGACGCCCAATAGCTTAGTGACAGCGATTCGATCTGGGGGGTGTAAGGTTCAACGGGCATTGTATCGGAAAATGCCTCGACGTAATCGGGGATAAACGTGTACGGGTTATTCACCTCCAGTTTGCCCGAAGGGCCCAGGGTAAACACCTTTTCTCGGGCTTTGCTGACAGTCGTTGCCCTGTCCTTCTGTGGATCGATATCGCCCTTTGCCTCTTTGATCATATACCTTGAAAGCGTCAAGCGGTAGAGAGTGTGGCCAAAGTCGCCGAGAAGCGTCAGTTTCATGAAACCGTTCCGGCTCTCAATGGTGTAGGGGAGCGGATCGAAATGAATTTCAGATATTGCATCCTCAGGCAGCGATGCTGTCGACTCGGGAAAATATATATCGGAACGGGTCCCGGAAAAGAGCTGCACGTTTTTGATATCCGGTTCTGAACTCCAGGCACCGTTTTTTAGAAATGTCAGGCTGAAATCCGGCGCAGAGTCGTTCGAAGAATCAAAGTCGATGTCTTCACCGGAATCCGGCAATCCTTTCCAGACCACGCGACACTGGAACTTTGCGCCCTGTTTCTGAAACAATTCGTCGCAGCCGATAATCAGGTAATCATTTTTTTCCGGTAACGGGCCGAATGGCTGAAACGGCTTGTCCGGTTTGACCTGGCCTAATTTCGAAAAGAGACTCAGATTCTTCAGACCCATTTCGTTCGGGCTGTCGGAAGTAAAGTCATCATAACCGACAGCAACCGTAAGGCTGGATTGACTGGGCACAAGTTTCAGCGAACGCAACGCTTCGAGCGTTTCCGGAGCGGTGTCATGTTGTTTAAGAACCGCCTTGAGCGCCGGTAAACCTTTGGGAAGCGTCTCTCCATGCACTTTCCTGTCAAGCGCAACGATCGGCGGTTGGCTGCCATCGAGCAGTAACGGAATTTCCAGAACCGTTTCTTTGTCTGTAGAAGGCGTGGCTATCTGCACGTTTGCCGCAATCCACTTCTCCTTGCCTGTCAGCAGAAAATCGAACGCCTTGCAAATTTCATCCTGTGAAACCTTCTGTTCGGTGAAGGCGAGTCTCAGTGTGATTCTGCGCTGGCCTTCGCCGAGAAAAAGATAGTGTGATGAAATGGCGAATCCCATGATCGCAAGATTAGCCTTTTCATTTTTGCCGGTAAAAAGCGGCCATTGTTGGTCGGTCGATGTCAGTTCCGCTCCCCGTCCGTTATCCGAATTGGCGACAGGAAATGCATAAATCAGGGATTTGGTCCGGCAAACCGATTTGATAGCGCTGACTGTAGCAATGTTGGGCACAAAATCCTTGTCGAGCGTATAGGTCACCTCCTTGCCAAGGCTGTCCTTTCCGCCGCTGAAAGCCGTTCCCGATTTCAGTTCATGGCTTTTCATCTTTTTTGCCAGCTGAATGAGCAGGTGCGCGTGGTTGGGCTCTGCGCGCTTTTTTTTCATTCGCAGCACTTCCCGGTAATAAAAGTCAAGATGCTTGCCTGTCAGTGTGTTCATGTGTTGACGCACATACTCCATGAGTTGCAGGAATGACAGGAACAGCGTGTAATGCGGTTGATGGGCGTTGTTGCTTGAAAGACTATCCTTAAGGGCAGTTGCGGCGTCCGAGACAATGCGGGAATAAGCCTTCAGTACAAGGTCGAACGCGGTTGTGAAAAGGTTGTGCGTTGCGATATGGTTGATCCGTTCAAACACTCCGTTATCGTTGCCATAAACTGTCGCGTCCTCAGGGATATTGCTCGTATAGGTGTCCCAGTTTGCAGCATCTTCTGTAAACCACTCTCCTGAAAAGTTATGCTGATAAGATTCTTCGAACGGTTTACAGACACTCTCAAGAATTTTCAGCTCCGGAGCGACATTGTCCGGAATCAAATCATTGTTCTTTCCAGCCTTGTAATAAGCAATCAGTCTTCTGAAGACAGAGGCAAGCTGACGCTGAATAAGGTTTTGCAGCGTTGCTTTAAGTGCCTGTGAATCGGGAAGACGTTCTTTGAGGAGGTCAATCTGTCTGAAAAATGTTCCGGCGGCACTAAAAAGGTAGCCAAGATTGTCTTTCAGATCTTCATCACTCGATGCATTGTCTTTCAGTACATCGAAATACGACGTTACCTCGAGCCTGTAATAATCGATATTCTGGATGGTCGTTTCTGCGAGCAGGACCGAAACATCCGAACCGAAGAAGTTTTCCCAGTCATCCGCAACGGCATTGTTCGAATCGTAATACCTGAGAAAGGCCGAATACGCCCTTGCAAAGACGATGTAATCGCTGATGCCGTGCTCATCGACAGGGGCATAGGACGGCTTCAGCGCAGGTAAATAGCGTTGAGCCTGGCTTGTACCATCCGTGACAAGTATGTTTTCGCCTTTTTGCAGGCATGCTGTATCCGTGGGCATATATCAGTCGTTATCTGCTATGAGGTTCAGGGTTACCGGAAGGTTAACGTCAGTACCTTCCAGCTTATAGTATGGGAAAACCAGATTGAAACGTGAATTCGTGGTCTTGACCCGGTATTCGATACGTATCAGCACGATACCTTCCAGACCGGCGCTGTCGTCGAGAACAACCTTTTCCAGCTCAATACGTGGTTCGTGGTAAAGAATCGCTGACTCCACCTTGTCGGCCATAAGGGTTTTCATACGGGTATCCAGGCTTTCAAAAAGAAGCTCATCGAGGTTGCAGCCATATTGGGGAAGCATCACCCGTTCCCCCGGCAGAGTACTGAGTAATATTTCAAGGCTTGAGGCAATGTCCTTTTCGTCCTCAAGCATCTCGACGCCTGGAATGTTTCGGTCGAAAGCAGGAGGAAAAGACCAGCCCCGACCGAGAAATGGATAATGCATGCTATTATTGCTCTATTGTTTTCCTGATACGATCACCGGTTTCATTGATGTCACCTACCCTCCGATCATGACCGTTGTTGCGCCCGGCGGGATGATCGTTCCTCCACCTGCAGTGGGATCGCCGATTCTTGCTGCAGGCATGCCGCCTATAAACACGGTGGCCGAACCCATCACAACGGCATCGGCTCCACATGAGTCACCCATTCTTGCCGCGGGCATACCTCCAATGAGCACAGTCGGTGCTCCGGGTGGAATGATGGGCAGCGGCGCGCCCTGGGTAGCCGTGCTGACGATCATGTCGCCTACGCGGGCTGCAAATGACATAAGTTTCTCCAGCTTCAGTTAATCTGTACCATTCCTCCGCTGACTTTCGTTGTTCCGCTTCCCTTGACTTCGGTACTGGCCCCCGAAATTTCCGCTGTCGCCGATCCTTCGGCCTTGAAACCGCTCTGTGCTTCGAGGTTGAGATTGACCCCTTCCGCCTTGAGATCTCCTGTCGCTTTCAGCAGGATGTCGCTTGCGCTTTCAATGGTAATGCCGTTGTCGTCGAGAGTCATCCTGTTGCCGTTCATATCCTCGATCACAATACCATTGTCTTCATCGGTGAGCGAAAGCTTGTTGCCGCCGGGAGTTTCGAGGTGAATGATCTTCTTGTCATCGTCAAAAGTAAGCTTCATTTTCTCACGGCTCATATATCCCTTGCGATGGTTGTCGTCAGAGGCCGGTTCCGGTGCAGGTTTGGCTCCGCTATGGCACATGCCGAGCACCACCGGATGACGGGGATCGTCACCGATGAATCCTACCACCACCTCGTCGCCGATTTCCGGCCGGAAAAAAGTGCCGCGTTCCCGGCCGGCATCAAGCGTGGCCAAACGCGCCCATATGCCTTCGTCCGCTTCGCTGATCATCGGCAACCGAATCTTGATACGCTCCATGCCGCCCGGATCGCCCTCCAGAACCGTAACCACACCCATCTGCAATCCCCCGACACCCGGCAATAGCCCCGAGGCGGGTAACGGACGGAGATTGTAGGTTTCCGGAAAAATCTCGGGATCAAGGCCGAATTGAACATCGGTCTCCCAGTTGCCGCCACTGACCGTATGGCGAACGCCAGAAACATAGAGATTACCTTCAAATCGGGCGCCGATGCCGGCTACTTCGATGATCTGGCCAGGCTGGATGGCGGCCAGGCCCTGGAAACGTACTCGTCCGCGTACTTTGGCCAGTCGCTCTTTCATCAGGAGTGCATCCGCCCAGGATTTCAGTTCGGGTTGGCTTACATTGCCACCGTGACGGATCACGGATGCTTCGCCTCCGAGTACCTCGGCAAGCTCATCGGCTGTCAGATTACCGTTACCGGTTGTCGAGGGTTCGCTTGCCTCGGTTTCCAAAATCTCCTGATCGGCCGGACTCCATGAAACAGCCGTGATACCGCTGTCCTGCAACCGTGCATCCATCTCCGCATCAATTTCCAGCACGGTGGCCCCGAAACGCACCGTTACTGCCGGCGAGGCAGATGTGTCGGGCGGAGCAACAACGATGCTGTCATTTGATGCCATGACCATCATGCCGCTGGCTTCGGCTCGACAGACAAGAAAATCCCAGTCTGTTGATTCGTACTGCACCACAGAGTCGGGCTCGGATGCAATCGGGGTCACTTCGGCATCGAGGCCATACGAGTCGATGATCTCCTCCATGACATCGCTCTCTTTGCCTGCCTCGAAGTAACGGTTTTTAATGCCTCTTGTCATTTTGACCGCTTTTCCACGGCACTCGACCGACAGGAAGCTTCCGTTTTTACGGATTTTGATACTTTGCTTGATCACCAGTCCCTTGAAGACCGAATCGTTCTGGCCGCGGTAGCCGAGCTGAATCTCTATCGACTTGCCCGGCACGAACAGTTCATCATCGCTTGCCTCGAATGTAGCAGTTGATGCCTCACCATCCAGCAGCTGCACCATGGCCGATGGTATCCGGTTCAGTTCGTGCGATACCGAAAGGGCCAAAAGCTGGAATCTGCCAGGAATTTCGTTACCCTCGATAAGCACCGCAATGGTGCAGACATCCGGTGTGGCAGGAGTCGGTATGGTGTTCTCGGAACTCACGATATCTTGCCTGTTTTATCGATGGGCGGAAATCTGATCTCCATGCCCGGTGTCAGCGAGCGGAAATTGTTCAGTCCGTTGGTCGCGGCAACATCGAGATAGTGTCTGGAATCGCCGTAAATTCTGAAACACATCAGTGGCAGGGTATCTCCGGCCTTGACTCTTCGGATGTGGGTCAGGTCGGCCGACTGACGATCCTCGGAGGCGGCACGTTTTTCCTCTTCGATGCTGCTCTTGAAAGTAACCTTGGCCGTTGCGCGAAGGGGGGTGCCGTCAGGCTTAAACAGCTTGTGGGTGATCTCAAGCTCGGTAACCCTGCCCTTGAAAATGGAGTTTTCGCCCCAGACAAGCTTGAAATGCCTTGGTTCATGAGCATCTCCCTTATACTCGGTAAGTACCTTGCGAAACTTCTGCAGGTCTTCGGTGACCGAATCGCGCGGATTGCCGTCGATGATGCCGGTATTATCAAAAAGGAACTCAAAGCTCATCTCTTCGGGCTCGGAATACTCGTATTTTAACTGTTGACCGCTTGTACCCTGCCCCTGTCCCGATTGCGAGAATTTGAGCTTGTAGCTCTGGGTATAGTTCTCGGGATTGATCAGGGCTTCAACGTACTCGTCCGCTTCGTTCTTGCCGCCTGTTTCGGCTGTTGTCGAATCGGAAAATGCCAGAATCAGCATTTTTTCAAGCTTTCCGCTTTCTGCCATTACCGCTCCGATTTGTTCCGCATGATTTCAAGTACTTTTTCCACACATTCTGCAACGATCTCCTCTTTTCGAGCAGAAGATCGGCTCTCCCGAGAGTCGGTTTGTGCTGCTGTTAGCCGCGCGTTTTCAGGGCCCTGTGCCTGTTCATTGACGGTGACCTTTATATGCAGTTCCCTGATCTCGATAGGCATCTTTTCCCCTTTTTACTGAATCGTGAAATACCGGTAGGTCAGCTCGACGGTTTCAATCACAATCCCGTTTTCACCGGCGTTAAAGTCACTGACCTGCCATTTTTTCGGGATGGCATGGACGACATTCCAGGTGCGTAACGGCTCGCTTTTCTCGTTCATGAGGATTACCGTGACGTTGGCTGGCGAGAATACCCGGTTATTGAAGGCATCGAGAAACCATTCGATCACCTTGGAGTTGGTCAGCATGCCGCGCTTGAGCACCAGATCGCTATATTTCGACCTGACCGGCAGCTTGTGTTCAAAACGATTTTCTCCGCCTTCCTTGTAACTTTCGTAGTCATATTCCACCGACAAACCGGATACCGACTGAAACCGCACGTCATTGGTGTCAGAGCTTATGTCGTTGAATGAAACCTTGAAGAAAAATCCCCATGGCGGATAGTAGTCAACCATACAACAGAGATTGTTAAACCTTCATCAGTTTCAAGCCTTCATGTGCCAGCTCGATGCTTTCCACGGCGGTCTCATTTGCGTCCGATTTGAGATCCGGGGCCGTGATTTTAACAGGAAAACACCTTGCGGCGGTCCATGCAGCAACGGGTGAGTGTTTTTCGTTGAGCAATCGAATTGTAACGTCGCGTCTGTTTTCCACCCGTTCATTAGCTATCTCTTCAAGCCAGGTGTTGAAGTCGAAATCACTTTCAAACTTGCCGCGTTTAAGGGTGATATTGTTGTTTTTGATCAGGCCCGGCATGCCGATTTTGTTGAAGTCCTTACTGTCGCTGTGGCGGTATTCTATTTTTTCACGTTCCATCACCAGGCCGGTGACTTCTGTAAAGCTCATTTTCGCGCCGCCCCAGTCTACCTGGAAATGAAACCTCGGGATTGGATATTCCTGTGCCATATGCTTTTATGGTTTAAGGTTTAATTGTTCGATGCCGTTATGATTCCACCATCTTGTGTGAAAATCTCAGAATGATGAACTCGGCGGGCCTGACAGCAGCCATGCCGATTTCGATGATCATGCGGCCTTCAAGAATGTCAACCGCCGTCATTGTTTTTCCGAGACCGACCGCAACATAAAATGCATGTTCGGGCTTGATACCCTGAAGGGCACCCTGTCGCCACAGCACCGTGAGGAAGTTCTCGATCATGGCCTGCACCTGTACCCAGGTGTTGGCATCATTGGGTTCGAAAACAAACTGTTCCGTTGCTTTTTTGACAGATTCCTCAACGAAAATGAATAACCTCCGGACATTGACGTAACGCCATTCATTATCGTTGCCGGCAAGAGTTCTGCTTCCCCAGACGAGTGTTCCCTTGCCGGTGAAACTACGTATGGCGTTGACGGATTTTCCTGCATTTGCATCAATATTCATCTGGTCCTGCTCGATGTTGGAATACTCGATAGCAGGCTTGATGACGCCGTTGATGCTCAGGTTGGCAGGAGCCTTCCAGACGCCCCTGCTGTTGTCAACGGACGCGTAAATGCCGGCGATGGAAGAGCTTGGAGGAAGTTTGCAGGGCAAGTCCCTGATCGCTGCTTTGGCAAGCTCATAGATATCATTGTTTGTTTCCACCAATGTGTTGAGCTTGACAGCTTCTTCAGCTGTCCCATTGATGGTATGAACGACATCGATGCTTGCTTCATCGACGGCAAAGTCAAGTATGGTTTCTATGTTGGGTGCATAAGCGGCACCATATTTCAGGTTATTGGTACCAGTACCGTTTTGCCTGAAATTGCCGACAGCGGTGAGCAGGTTTGTAAGAGGATCGGATAATGAAAGGGTGTTGCCGTGGACGTCCATGACAACGAAGCGGTCTTTTCTCTCCGCACATTGATCGAGTGCTGCTTCATGAACTGCCTTGAAGTTGGCAATCTGAAGAAACTGTGCTTCCGGGAAAACAAGAATGGTAGGTTCATCAACCTTTTCGAGTGCATTAAGCCCTGCTTTGAGCTCATTGAGCACCAGGCTGCCTCCAAGGGTTTTATATTCTCCTGCCGAAACAATATAGCAGGGGCCTCCACCATTGAAGAAAAACATCTGTAGAGCGTAGTACATGATGTGCTTCGACCGAGCGCTTTCAGCAAGGGATGCAATTGCCTTGCGTGATGTTGTTATTCCTGTTTCATCCTGTGTTTCATTGATAGAGACGCTGATAGCGGTTTCCTTCTGTGCCGTACCGAAATATTTTTCGTATTCGACCATTGAACTGATCCTGGTCGGTTTACGCCTGAGGTCGTCTTCGGTCTTGTCTTCGGCTTTATCGGTGTAGCCGATAAATGCAGGAATGGCGGTTTCTACAGCTGCGATCGACGGCGGCAGCTTCGGTATTTCTTCGACATAAACACCCGGGGTTCTATACGGTTTTGGCATGATGGTTCCCGTTTAGTTTGAGGAATGCAGTTAAGAAATCTTGAGCATGGATTCATTGCCGGCTGATTTGCCGTCAGGTCTGATGTGTCATCATTCTGCTACTTGTCTGTTGATGAAAAATATTTCGTGTTATTGATGACTTCCGAGATCAGCGGTGCTGATTCAGGTTCCGTTCTGAATTTCAGATCAAGTGCCCTGAAACGATAGAGTACAAATGGATATTGCTTCCCGCCCAGTGTGCCCCATAAGTGGTGAATCTCTTCCATAGAAGCCGAAAACAGCTCAAAAACCAGTTTGAAGGTTTCAAGTTGGTCGAGGGCGTTGTTCGGAGCGTTGAGGGTAAGAGAAGACGGTGCAACGGTTTCAGGTGTGAACACATTTTTAAACTGGAAAAACCTGATTGTTCTCGAAAGCATGAGCAGAGCGTCGCTATAGATGGTATGGGTCGCCGTTACAAGAACGGTGAAATTCAGACAGACGGGGGGATTTTGATATAAAGCGGTTTTGTCATCGTTGTTGATGACATAATTAGGCTGATTTTTCAGGGCTTTTTCCTCCATGATATGGACAACCGAAAAGTAGAGCATGTTTCTCGATAGCCCGCTTCCGTTGGATGTCCCTGGAAATCCTTCAGCGATATTGCCCAGTGCTGCGGGCTGGGGAAGGGCTGAAGGGCCATAGCTGCTTTCGATATGGTGGTTGAGCTCGTTGAGAACTATTGTCAATGCGTGAGAAATCATAAGGCATGTTCAAGAGGTGCTACATAGCTGTACTTACATGCTGTTTTGTTATAGACAGGTTTCTCCGGGTGCTATTCGCAATAAGCCACAGGAAAAATCCCTTGAATACGACTGGATACTTCGAATAAAACCGGGAACTACTGGGGAACTGCTTGGGATACTGAGGTTTCAGCAGGGAACTGAAGGTACTGCTTGGGAACTGCACCCTTACTCAATATATACGCATCGCTTGGGTAAATGCAAGGGCTGTTGGATAAATAATCGTTTTTTTTGTGAATTTTTAGACATGAATCTTGTATCTCCCAGGCATTGATTAAGTGTATGTATTTTGTTTTTTCCACTCGTTTATCTACCTTGGTAGCGAGGGTGAGTGCCGAAAAAAAAGCGAATAAGCTGCTGCCCATCATTTATCTTCACCCCCTATCGTCATCTGTATCAAGAAGTACTTCTTTTTATCAGCGATATTCGAGCGCGGCTGACACGCAGGATATCCTGAAGGCAAGCGCACTTGCTCATGGCAGGTCGAAGATCAGTAGCTCTTGCCGGATTGATTAAGTATCTGTATTACCAAATACGTTCTTCGTCAAACAAACATTATAAGGAGGCATCATGGCCAGAAAAGACGAAAAATCCTCGAGAAAACTCAAAGAAGTAAGGATTGAAAAAGAGTCGAACCTTACGCCTGAGGAGTTAAGAGAAGAAGTTGTCGTAGAACAACCCGAAGAAGTACGGGAACTTCAGATTGAAATCCCTGCCGAAATGGACTTGTCGGAGGATGAAATCAAAAAAATTACCGCTGAAACAGCCAATGAGCTGCTCGATACCATTAGCGGGGAAAGAGCAGCCGTAAGAAGGATAAATTCAAGAATTCAACAGCGGGTCAGGATTCAGGAATATCAAAGCATCCAAAAGAACGACATCATCAAACAGGTGTGGCGCGGCCAATAACTTCATCACTCACTCAATCAAGCACACGCAAATGCAGGTATTCCGGGTATCAATATCTTCAGGACCCGGAATACCGATGCCGATCTCATGTGTACTCCTGATATTGAGTCACAGGTCATCAATACCTTAAAAGGACAGCCGAATACACCCCCCACCAATGGTGCTTTATTGAGAAGCAGGACAGTATATGCCTCCATACCGGATCACACGCAGTGCATCATCATAAGGGAAGGGTACCTCCATTACTTTGCTGCACTTCCATCATAATAACAGAACCAACAATGCAGGTTTGCCTGATAAACGCCCTTACAATCAGTGATTTAGGATCATCTGAGCCAGCAAGGGATTCAGAACAAATAGAGATATCTGCCCCTCTTGGAGTTCTCGGGTTAGCGTCGATAACACAGAGCGAGTGCAAAAATATTGGTACCACCATTATCAATCTCAACAAACTTTTTATTGAATACGTCAAAGAAAAAAAAACAAATAATAAAAACACGTTTATAGATGTTGTCATAGATTATATCGAAACCTGTACGACCTCGCCGGATATCATCGGCTTCAGCACCATTTGCAGCTCATACCCTTTGACACTCAGACTGGCAATGCTCTACAAAAAGAGACATGCAAACACCATGGTAATACTTGGTGGACCGCAAGCTTCGGCAACTGATATCGCAACAATGAAAGCATTTCCCGGGATTGATGTCATTTTCAGAGGAGAAGCCGAATATACCTTTGTTTCTTTCTTGCAGTCAATGCAGGAAAACAAGATCGAGAATCTGTACGACATTAAAGGTCTGACCTTCAGAAATGGTGACAATATCGTTCGCAATACCGATGCAGATGCCGTCATAGACCTTGACAGCCTTCCTGTTCCCGCGTATGATCTCGATCCCTATATTGAAAACTACAAAACGCTATCGCTTGAAATCGGCCGAGGATGCCCCTATAGCTGCACCTTTTGTTCGACCAGTAATTTTTTCGGGAGAAGATTCAGACTTAAATCCCCTGAAACAATCCTTGAGCAAATGCGATTCATTAAAAGCAGATTCGGGATAGATAATATAGGTCTCGATCATGATATGTTTGCAGCAGACAAAGAAAAGGTATACGCTTTTTGCAAAACACTTATCGCCTCGGGTGAGAAATTTTATTGGGGATGCAGTGCCCGAGTCGACTGTGTAGACAATGATTTACTTTCTTTGATGGCAAAAGCCGGATGTAACGGGATTTTTTTCGGCATAGAAAGTGCATCAACGAGAATGCAAAAAGCAATCAACAAGAAGCTTGATTTATCTGATGCCGTTGACAGAATTGCGCATGCCGATAAAATGGGTATCAAAACGGCGGTCTCGCTCATAACCGCTTTTCCTGATGAAACCGATGAAGAATTAAACAGTACGGTAAACTTCTTTATCGACTCGCTACGATTTGACAATGCCGACCCGCAGCTCGGTATTCTTGCGCCTCTTGCCGACTCGCCGCTTTACAGGAAACACAAAAATGAACTTGTGCTCGACCAGATCTTTTCTGAAATGTCGTTCCAGGGGTGGACTTTCGATGATCAGGACTTGACCCTTATCGAACAACATCCCGAAGTTTTTCCTGACTTCTATTCGATTCCAAACCCGAACATTCAGCGCAAGGAGTTCAAGCAAATCCGTGATTTCGTAACGGCATTACAAGTCTGGTTTCGCTGGCTGCCGGTAGCCATGCAGCAGGAGTCCGCCAACATGCTCAAAATCAGCCGTCATTGGATAGAATGGTGTGTTGAAAAAGATATTCAGGAAACAATAGACGACGAAATACCCTATTATTGCCACAGACAGTTCGCCGATAACTTTCTTGATTTCATCAACGAATTCTATATTCCCCGGCTATCTTCTCATCAAGCTATCATTTCAGAACTCACCAAAACCGAAGGTTTTTTCCACCCATACAAAGACGCCCCTGCAAATACAGACGAAGCGACAGAATCAGGCACTGAATCGAACAAAACGCATAACAATGCATGTGATACAAAAAACTCGTCTGCCAGTCACCTTTTTTCTCTTTCCTCCTATCCATACGTACCCGATAGTGTCTTTATCACCGAATTGAATATAGACTACAAAAAACTTCTCGACTGCCTTCGCAAAAAAGAGGATCTCAATATTGTCAAACAAAAAAAAGTCACGATTGCCTTCAAGGAGATTGAGCATGGAGACATAAAAATTCACGTCAGGCAACTCAGTACCCTATCAAAAGAAATCCTTGATTTATGTAACGGAATGCGCTCGATCAGCGAAGTCATCTCCTTGTTCTCACAAAAACGAACGCAGATCAATGGCGTTTCAATTCAAAAGGCCTCTACATTCATGCTCATCCAGCTTTTTAAACAAGGATTGATAGCACTTTCTGATGAAGAGCGGGAAGAGGCCGATGCATCACCACTGAAATCATCAGCGTAAGGCAAACAGGAAGAGAGGGCGTTGTTCAGTAAGGCAAAAAAGCGCTTTATTAGTCTTTATGTCTTTGTTCGGTTAAAGACATGTCAGGATTTATGGAAAGGGTAAAGAAGCATAAGGATAAGTTACGCAAGCAAGGAATGCGTCCGGTACAGGTATGGGTATCATGTAAATAAAAATGACGGCAACATTCGGGCTATCAGAAGTAACCCCTTCCGGTCAACAAAGATTTAACTGATTTATTAGTATATTTATATTCTGTCTAGGCTTAAAATAACGCATATGCAACAAAAGGATTTTGTTAACTGCCGGACAATTAATTTGAAAAAATTTCTTGTAAGGGAGGAATTGGAATGAAAAGGTTAGCAAAACAGATGTTAAAAAATGAAGATGGAGCAGTATCAGTGCTCTTTGCTTTATCGATGGCGTTTTTACTGGGCTTTGCTGCTTTGTCCGCAGATGTAGCCATGGTCCATTTGAAAAAAGCGGAAATGCAGAATGCTGCGGATGCTGGAGCGCTAGCGGGTGCACAGGACTTGCCGAATGCAGGCAATGCGATAAGCAAAGCAAAAGATTTTGCCGAATTAAATGGGGCAGAAAGATCGAATATAACAGTAACGACACCCTATAATGGAGATGACACGAAGATCCAGGTTGTTGTTACAGCAGAGAATGTACCGCATTTCTTCGCATCGATATGGGGCAATACAGAAACAGATGTTCCCGCCCGTGCGGTTGCCGAGAAAATTACTACGGGCCCTTCAGGTCCTGCTATATTCTCAGGTAGTAGTTGTGAACCGCTGATAATAGATGGCAGAAATATTACTGTCATAGGTGGAGCTCACACAAATCACAGATTTGTGGCAGATGGTCGGAATATTTCAGTTGAAGGTGCAGTGACAGCAGTAAAGGGTTCTGTACTTGATGGAAGAAATATAGATATACCAGATCTTGATGATAGTGCGGATTATATCTCTCTTGCTGATTTTGCGGCAAGTATCGGGCTTGATCCTGGTTTAGTTGATACTGAAAGGGCTGCGGCACAGACAATAAATGGAAGTTTGAAAATTGAATCACAATCAGATGTAGACGCCCTGCCTGATGGACCAATATATGTTACAGGAGATGTAAAGATAAAGGAAGATGCAGCGGGTGTAACTCTATCACATTCCATAATTGCTAAAGGAAGAATAAAGATTGAAGCACCAAACGTTACGTTCAATGGAGACTTGCTTTATTCAGAGCGAAAAGATATCAAAATAGATGAGGGCGGTGTTGTAGTTAATGGCACTCTGTACTCGCCGAAAGATGAAGTACAGATTGATAACGGCAATAGTGCTGTAACAGTAAACGGAAGGATTGTCTCTCATGTCTTTAAGATAGACGGTTCAAATGTTACTGTTGACGCCTCTTCTGTTTCCGGATCAGGGGGAAGAAGAATTAAGTTGATAGAATAAAGGGCACCTCTATAAATTGTCGCGAGCGCCTTGAGTATGAGGCGAACGGAGCGCAGAAACCGGAGTGTACACGGAGTACATGAGGATTTCGAGCACCGATCAACGAAGTAATCATGGTGCGCAGTAAATTAATAGAGGTGCCCTAAATTTGGTATGTCTTGATCATCGCCGTCCTGAAGGAAACCTACAATCCCCATACCAGTGCAGCAACCACAATGGCTGGGCCAAACGGCCATTCGGCTTGGCTGCCGAGGCCTTTGTAACGGCGCCACACCAAATTCCAGACCACGGTAACCAGACTGGCCCACAACACGACGTAAAGCACGTCGACAACGCCCCACCAGGTGGCCAGTGCGGCCAGTAGTTTGAGGTCACCACCGCCAATACCACTCTCGCCTTTGATGCGCCGGAACACCCAGGCAAGCCCACCCAGAAGCCCCAGCACTGCGGCTGCAGACGCTGCACTGACGAGCAGGCTGTGCGCAGTAAACCCGGCATAACTGCTGACGAGGCCCGCAAGCCCCAGCGGCAGGACAATCCAGTCCGGCAACAGGGTGGTGTCCCAGTCAATGAGGGCGAGCAGCACCAGAGTGCTGGCCAAACCGGCCCATAGCAGTACCGCCCAGAATACCGGGGAACTGGCAGTGTCGGCCGCATAGGCCCACAAACAGGCGTTGACCACAGGCACCCACATGCGCCTGGCAAGTGGAACGGACTGCTCCAGGCCGCCGCCGGGGCCCTGCCAGGCATGCAGGGGGGCCTGGGCGCGCTGCAAAACCTTGTGTGGGATGAAGCGGCCCAGGGGCACCAGGCACAGGCCTACACACGCACCGGCCAGCCACCATGGCCAGTGTGCCCAGAGGACACGCAACATATAGCTGAGGCTCATGGCTTGGGCTTATCTATTGGAGAAGACTTGGATCATCTTAATGACGGCAGGTCCCAGCAGAACTATAAAGAGTGCCGGGAAAATGAACAAGCCGAGCGGCAGCGTCATTTTGACGGGGATTTTGGCGGCAAGCTCTTCGGCGCGCTGGGTGCGGCGTGAGCGCATCACGTCCGAATGCACGCGCAACGAGTCGGCCAAGCCGGTGCCGAATTTGTCGGCCTGTACGAGCATGGAGACGAGGTCTTCCAGGTCACCGAGGCGTGAGCGCAGTGCCAGGTTGCGCAAGGCTTCGAGGCGGCTGGCGCCGGCACGCATTTCGAGGACTGTGAGGTAAAACTCTTGGGCCAGTTCGGGATTGGTGCGGGCCATTTCGCGGGATATGCGCGTAATGGCGGCGTCGATACCCATGCCCGCTTCGGTGCAGATGACCATGAGGTCGATCATGTCGGGTAGGCCGTTGCGCATGCGTTCGACACGTTTTCGGGTGATAAAGTACAGCAGGATTTCGGGCAGGTAGTATCCTGCGGCGGCTGTGAGCAGCACAAAGAGCATGGTATGAGTGAAGGGGAGCTGGGACTTGGATAAATACAGAAACAACGCCAGCGCCACCGACAGCACCAGTGTGAGAAGGGTTTTAACGGCATAGTAGTACTGAGGTGCGTTTTTATTGCGAATGCCGGCTTGCAAAAACTTGATCTGAACGCTGGAGCTTTGCCACCCTTCTTCCGGGATCGAGAGTTTTGAAAGAATGTCGATGACGGGAGCTACTTTGCGGGTGTTGGCAGTCCTGGACAAGGAGATGTCGGCCGGGTCCCCGCCTTGGCGAACGATTTGGGTGAAACGTTTTTTAAGGGCGCTGTTGTCGACCGCCCAATTGTACAATGCGAGCACAACAGAGGTGACAGCAGCCCCGGAGAGCACGATAGTCAGGATTTGCAGGATGTCTTGCATGGTGGGTGTGGCTGGGGTTAAACCTTGATCTGAATGATGCGGCTGAGCACAAAGATGCCTGCGGCCATGAGCCCACTGCCGATGAGGATGAATTTCTGGCCCAGGGGACTGGTCCAGAGCTCCGAAATATAGTCGGGATTCAGGATCATGATGACACCGGTGAGCACAAATGGCATACTGCCCAGCAACCAGGCAGATAAGCGTCCTTCGGCTGAGAGCGTGCGAATTTTTCCGCGCAGTTTGAAGCGTTTGCGTATGGTTGTGGCCAGCCCGTCGAGTAGTTCGGTGAGGTTGCCGCCGGCTTCGTGCTGGATCATGAGCGAGATGACAAAGAAACTGACGTCATTGCTTTTAACGCGATCGGCGAGCTGGCCGATCGCGTCTTTGAATGGGATGCCGAAAGCCATTTCATCGGAGACGGTTTTGAATTCCTGACCTATGGGGTCGGGGAACTCCTTGCCAACCATACCGATGGCCGAGGTAAGGCTG
>JAKSDB010000207.1 GCA_022360415.1 Chlorobiales bacterium | reverse complement strand
CATGAGCAGAAAAGAAGATGTTTCGTTATGTTTTTAAAGATAATCATTAAGCGCTGATAACAATATGCAGTTTGATCCAAATAAATTTACCGTCAAGGCACAGGAGGCCCTGCAGTCGGCAGCCACGCTCGCGGGAAGCCGACAGCACCAGCAGATCGAGCCGGTGCATCTGCTTCATGTCATGCTGAGCGACACCGAAAACATCGGTCATCAGATAGCGCAGAAGCTCGAGGTGCAGGTCGACAATCTGCTTGCGGTAATCGATCGGGAGCTGGATCGCATACCGAAAGTTACGGGTGCTTCTGCAACCGGCCAGTATCTGTCGCAGGACCTTGGCAAGGTTTTTGACCTCTCTTTGAAAGAGGCGGAGAAGCTCAAGGATGAATATATCAGCTCCGAGCACCTTTTTATTGCGATGAGCGAAGCAGGGGGCAAGGTTTCGTCTCTTATGCAGGACGCGGGGCTGAACCGTGACGCCATTCTCAAAGTAATGGCGGGCATTCGCGGTTCCCAGCGTGTAACCAGTCAGACAGCAGAGGATACTTACAACTCGCTGAAAAAATATTCGCGTAATCTGAACGACCTTGTGCGCAAGGGAAAGCTTGATCCCGTTATAGGACGGGACGAGGAAATCCGTCGGGTTTTGCAGATCCTCAGCAGAAGGACAAAAAACAATCCTGTTCTGATAGGCGATCCCGGCGTCGGTAAGACAGCTATTGCCGAAGGTATAGCTCAGCGTATCGTTGCGGGCGATGTTCCCGAAAACCTCAGAAGCAAGCAGATTGCAGCGCTCGATATTGCCCAGCTGGTTGCGGGAGCGAAGTTTCGCGGTGAATTTGAAGACCGGCTCAAGGCTGTCATAAAAGAGGTCCAGGATGCCAACGGCGAGGTCATTCTTTTCATTGATGAAATGCACCTGCTTGTCGGTGCAGGTTCCGCGGAAGGAGCGGTTGACGCGGCCAACATTCTCAAGCCGGCGCTTGCACGCGGCGAGCTGCGCTGTATCGGCGCTACAACACTGGACGAGTACCGCAAGCATATTGAAAAGGATGCAGCCCTCGAACGGCGTTTCCAGACGGTTATGGTGGATCAGCCGAGTGTGGAGGATACCGTCTCTATTTTGCGGGGTCTCAAGGAAAAGTACGAGATCCATCATGGTGTCCGTATCATGGATTCAGCGATTATTGCCGCTGCCGAGCTTTCCGACCGTTACATTTCCGAACGGTTTCTTCCTGACAAGGCAATCGATCTCATCGACGAAGCATCCTCGAAGCTTCGGCTTGAAATGGACAGTGATCCTGAAGAGCTCGATAAAGTGAATCGTGAAATCCGCCGTCTGGAGATAGAGCGGGAAGCGTTAAAAAGAGAACTGTCGAGCAAGTGAGGTTTGTGAGTGTTATGGCGTCCGATACCATGAAGGCTACCTGTCGGTAAAAGTGGATATTTTGTGCGGTTTCTTTTTATTGAACAACTAAAATGACTGATACCATGAACATGAGAAGAGTAGTTTTTACAGCACTGCTGGTCATTATGGGTATGGCTGCTTCCACGGTTTTTGCAGGATGGAATCCTCATGAAGAGGAACATGCACAACAGACAATCCGTCTTTTCCAGAAAACAGATCCGGGCATGCAGGTGTTTTTTGACCAGGCTTACGGTTACGCGGTTTTTCCCGACGTCTACAAGGGCGGGATTCTGTTGCTTGGAGGTGCAAGGGGAGATGGCTTTGTCTATGAACAGGGCCGCCTGATCGGCCGCTCTTCGATTACCCAGATCAATGTGGGACCGCAGCTCGGTGGTCAGGCTTTTGCCGAAATTATCTTTTTCCGGAGCCGGTCGGATCTTGAAGATTTCAAGAAAGGAAATTATGAGCTCAACGCGCAGGCAAGCGCGATTGTCGTGACGGCAGGTGTGGCGACAAACAGCGAATATTCCGACGGTGTCGCAATATTTGCGTTGCCAAAGAGCGGTCTGATGGCTGAAGCATCGGTGGGCGGTCAGAAGTTTTCTTTCAAGGAGTATTAGGAGAGGTTGTTGAATTGTTGAATCGGTGAAAGAACGTGAGTCATCCTTGGGCCTGACCCGGGGATCCACGTTTTGCCTTTTGACTTGTATAACTTCGAACAACGAATTTTTTTTGCAGGGTATGCAGTATGAATTAGTGGTTGGGCTCGAAGTCCATTGTCAGTTAAATACAAACAGCAAGGCTTTTTGCGGTTGCTCGACCGAGTTTGGAAAACCTGCAAATACAAACATCTGTCCGGTATGTCTCGCACTTCCCGGAGCGCTTCCCGTCTTGAACAGAAGGGTTATAGATGATGCCGTCAAGCTCGGCCTGGCGACCGGTTGTACTATTGCACGGCAATCGATTCTCGCCAGGAAGAACTATTTTTACCCTGATCTTCCCAAAGGATACCAGATTTCCCAGTACGAGGAGCCGGTCTGTACCGAGGGCGTTGTTCATGTCGATACCGACGAGGGGCAGAGGGATGTCAGGCTGGTACGAATACATGTCGAGGAGGATGCCGGAAAATCCATTCACGATATCGGGGACGATACTTTTATCGATGTCAACCGGTGCGGTGTTCCACTTCTTGAAATTGTAAGCTATCCCGATATTCGCTCTGCAAAAGAAGCATCGGCCTATCTTCAGAAATTAAGGCAGATCGTCAAATATCTCGGGATATCGGACGGCAACATGGAAGAGGGAAGTCTGCGTTGCGATGCCAACGTTTCCGTACGTCTGAAAGGTGCTGAAGAGTATGGCACGAGAACCGAGATAAAGAACATGAACTCTTTCAAAAGCGTCGAAAAAGCCATCGAGTATGAGGCGCAGCGCCATATCGATGTGCTGGAGAGTGGTGGAAAGATTGTACAGGAAACCCGGCTCTGGGATGCGGACAAACAGGAGACCCGTTCGATGCGGGGCAAAGAGTTCGCACATGATTACCGGTACTTTCCTGACCCTGATCTTGTACCTGTCCGGATTGACGACGAGATGCTCGAGCGTTTGAAGCAGAATCTGCCGGAGTTTCCTGAAGCCCGTTCCGAACGTTTTGTGCGGGAGTTCGGGATTCCAGGTTACGATGCGGGTGTGCTGACTGCCGAAAGGGATGTGGCCGATTACTTCGAAGAGGTCGTGCGCTCCTGCGGTGACGCAAAGGCGGCATCGAACTGGGTTATGGGTGAAGTCCTGCGGACGCTCAAGGAAAAGAATATTCCTGTCGCTTCTTTTTCGGTTTCACCGGAGCGGCTCGGGGGACTGATCGGTTTGATAGCAGGCGGGACGATCAGCAACACGATTGCCAAACAGGTGTTTGAGCGTATGCTGGAAACAGGTGACAATGCAGAAGCGATTGTCGAAAAGGAAGGTCTGGCACAGGTTTCGGATACCGCGGAGATTGAAAGGGTTGTTCAGGAGATCATCGATGCAAATCCCGGGCAGGTTAACCAGTATCGGAGCGGCAAAACAAGGATTTTCGGTTTTTTTGTGGGCCAGTGCATGAAAGCGATGAAAGGCAAGGCAAACCCTGTAGTAGTGAACGAGATCCTGAAGCGAAAGCTTGACGGATAAGGCGGTGGTGTTGTCAGGAGTCGTTGAAAAGACCGTAATCCTGATCCTGTTTGTTTTCCGTTTGTTTCTCGATGGTTTCAGGATTGATGACCTCGATTTTCTGCCGCGCATCGCGGAGCCTTTTTCTGCAATCATCCGCGATTTTAAGTCCCTCTTCGTAAAGTTTGATCGATCGATCGATGCCTGTGTCGGGGTTTTCCATTTCCCCGGTTATCTCTTCGAGTCTTGCGATAAGCTCCTCTATGGTAGCTTTTTTTTTCTGGCTCATGCGATAAAGGACGATGCTGAGGGATATTACGGTTTGCTTTTCAGGGTAACATAGCTAAAGCCGGAAAGTATTCAAAGATTAGAATATAGGGAATGGGTAGTGGGTAATGGGTGTGAGAAATGTGGGGGCGGACTGTTGATTTGTTTATTTGTTGAATTGTTGATTCGTTTGTGAGAGATGTGGCGGTGGGGGTACGTAGGGGCGAAAAATCTTTCGCCCCTACAGTGAGAACTGGTTTTTTGTCACTTTTGAAAGGGCAATATGAAGTTTGTCGACGCTGCGAAAATATATGTAAAGGCAGGTAACGGCGGAAACGGCTGTATGAGTTTCCGCAGGGAAAAATTTGTGCCGAAAGGAGGCCCCGACGGAGGAGATGGGGGGCGCGGCGGCCATGTCTATCTCAAGGCGAACGGTCAGTTGTCGACCCTGCTTGATTTCAGGTATAGAAAACGTTACGAGGCACAAAGGGGGGCTCACGGCCAGGGGGCGAAAAAAAACGGGAAGATGGGAAAAGACGTTGTGATCCCGGTCCCCTGCGGTACCGTTGTCAGGAACGCTGAAAACGGGGAACTGCTTGCCGATCTTACTCAGGACGGTGAGGAATTCCTCGTGGCAAGGGGGGGCAGGGGAGGCAAGGGAAATCCTCATTTCGCGTCGGCTACCCATCAGGCGCCGAGATATGCCGAGCCGGGAGGCAAGGGAGAAGGCCTCGAGATCGAGCTTGAACTGAAACTGATCGCCGATGTCGGTCTGGTGGGTTTTCCCAATGCGGGTAAGTCAACATTGATTTCCGTTATAAGCGCGGCAAAGCCCAAAATCGCCGATTATCCCTTTACCACCCTTGTGCCGAACCTTGGAATTGTTCAGTACAGGAACTACAATTCGTTTGTTATGGCTGACATTCCGGGGATCATCGAGGGCGCGGCCGAAGGCAAGGGGCTTGGCCTCCAGTTCCTCAAGCATATCGAGCGGACAAAAGTGCTTGCCGTGCTGGTTTCAGCTGAATCCGATGATATTGGCGCTGAATACGCGATGCTCCTGAAAGAGATGAAAAAATTTGACCTGGAGATGCTTGGCAAACCGAGAGTGTTGCTGATAACAAAAATGGATATCGTTCCCGAGGATTTCAGTTGTCCGGAAATCGCGAATGAGGTAAAGGTACTGAAGGTTTCAAGCATTACAGGGCAGGGACTTGAAGAGCTGAAGGATGTGCTGTGGGAAAAGCTTGAACAGTCCCGGGACTTAAAAAGCGAAGCAAAGTAACAAAGCATGGCAGCAACCGATATCAGAGTAAGGACAGCGCGCCTTGCCGACGCAGAGGCGATCGGGGCTATAACAACACTATTCGCGGACAGGGGGATTATGCTCAAACGTTCTCCCGAGAATATTATAGAGAATATTCGTAATTTTCTGGTCGCCGAACAGAATGGACAGATTATCGGCTCGTGCGCAATCTCTTTTTTTACCCTTCATCTTGCTGAAATCCGCACTCTTGCCGTTATCGATGCGTTCAAGCGGTGCGGGGTCGGCAGTATGCTTGTTGGCAAGGCTGAGGATATCCTGCGGGAAGAAGGGGTTACAACTGCTTTTGTTCTGACGCTCAGTCCGGGTTTTTTT
>JAKSDB010000297.1 GCA_022360415.1 Chlorobiales bacterium | reverse complement strand
TGACGAAGAAAAAGCCTTTCTGACTGCGCATACTATAAAAGGCGCGGCGCTTCTTGTTGGAGGGAAGGCGCTTTCCAAGGCTGCCGAGAAGGTGGAAATCGTTGCAAAGTCCGGGAAACTCTACAAGGCAGAGAAACTGCAGGCTGGTCTTGAAGAGCAGTTCTCTGTTTTGAAAGACAGGATCGAGGCTGCGGGCTGGATGAAAAAGCATGATGAGGGAGACGGAGGAGGTCAGTGATGAAGCTTGGATTTGTCGGGCTTGGTAAAATGGGCCGTAACATGGTGGAGAACCTTCTCGATCATGGTCATGAAGTGGTTGTCTATGACCTCTCCAGGGAAGCTGTCACCGTTGCTGTTCAGAAAGGTGCTTCTCCTGCCGATTCTTTTGAAGACCTGGTTTCCCGGCTTGCGGGTAGCAGGACTATCTGGCTCATGGTGCCCTCAGGTGAGCCGGTTGACAAGGTGCTGGATTCTTTGCAGCCCCTGCTTGGCAAGGGGGATGTTGTGATAGACGGTGGAAATTCCAACTACCAGGACACCCTCAGGAGGAGCAGGAAGCTCAGGGAAAAAGACATCTCCTATATGGACGTAGGCACAAGCGGCGGTCTCGAGGGCGCGAGAAACGGGGCATGCATGATGGTCGGCGGAGAAAGAGATGTTTTTAATTCTCTTGTCCCTCTTTTCAAAGATCTTTGTGTGCCGGGCGGTTACGGGTACATGGGGGAAAGCGGCGCGGGGCATTTCGCGAAAATGATCCATAACGGTGTCGAGTACGGTATGATGCAGGCGATAGGTGAGGGGTTCGATATTCTCCGGAACAGCGATTTTGCGTTTAATCATCATGAAGTTGCCCGGGTGTGGGCCAATGGTTCCGTTATAAGGGGGTGGCTTATGGATCTTGTTGCCAGGGCGTTTGAAAGGGATGAAGAGCTCGGGTATCTTTCGGGGGAAATTGCCGACTCCGGCGAGGGAAAGTGGACTGTCGAGACCGCCCTTGAACAGGGGGTATCGATACCTGTTATCGCGGGTGCCTTGTTCAGAAGATACCGTTCCCGTTCACATGATAATTTTTCAGACAAGGTGGTTGCCGCGCTTCGTCATGAGTTTGGCGGGCACGGTTTTACTCCGACAGCGAATCAGCAGTGAATGACATGGGCCGGCATCTGGATGGTTTTATCTTCGTTCTGTTCGGGGCAGAGAGCGATCTTTCTTCAAGAAAACTTCTGCCGTCGCTCTATAAGCTGGCGTACTGGAAACAGTTACCGGAAAAGTACAGAATTATAGGGGTGGCCCGTTCGCCTGTCGATCATGACGGATTCAGGGCTTATGCGAAAGAAAGCATTCTGGAGCATGCGTCCGGCGATGTCGTTGAAAGCGGGCATCTGGACATGTTCTGTGAAAACCTTTACTATGCTCGCGTCGATCTGACAAAAGCTGAAGGGTATAGCCTCCTGCGGGAAGAGATTGACAGAATCGTCATGAGCGACCCCTCCTGCAGTAATCTGCTTTTTTATCTTGCTACGCCTCCGGGGCTTGCGCCGCACATTATTGATAATCTCGATAAAGCCGGGCTTGGGGGAAAGAAAGGTGCCTGTAACCAGTGGCGAAAAATAGTTATTGAAAAGCCTTACGGTTTCGACCTCAAAAGTGCCCGCGATCTGAGCGCGATTGTAGGGAAAGTGTTCCATGAAGAACAGATATATCGTATAGACCACTATCTCGGCAAGGAGCCGGTACAGAACATTCTTGTTTTCCGTTTTTCAAACGGTATGTTCGAGCCGCTATGGAACAGGCAGTTTATAGACAGTATAGATATTACAATTGCGGAGGATTTCGGTATCAGAACCAGAGGCGCTTATTACGAGAAATCCGGACTGCTCAGGGATATCATACAAAACCATGGTCTCCAGCTTCTTGCGGCAATAGCAATGGAACCGCCTGTCGATCTCAGCGCGGATGCTGTCCGTGATGAAAAGGAGAAAGTTTTTCGTTCTTTGCGTCCTTTGACAAAAGAGACTGTCAGTGACAATGTTGTGCTCGGGCAGTATGAGGGGTACAGGAAAGAGAAAAATGTGGCGCCTCGTTCCACGGTCGAAACGTTTGCATCGATCAGATGGCATGTCGATAACTGGCGGTGGAAAGATGTGCCTTTTTTCATGAAAGCAGGCAAGAACCTTGCCAAACGTGTGACCGAAATAGTCATTACCTTCAAGTGCCCTCCCCAGAACTTTTTCGGCCCCCCTGAAAGCTGCAATTACACGGCAAACCAGATTATTATACAGATTCAACCCGAAGAGACAATTGCCGTTCGGTTTGGAACCAAACGACCGGGTAAAGAGCTCGTGACCGATCCGGTTTTTATGAAATTCGACTACAAGACCTCTTTTGAGCACGAAAAAATGACGCCCTACCAGCGTCTTCTGCTTGATGCCATGGCCGGCGACCAGATGCATTTTATCCGCCAGGACGCGGTTGAAAGCAGCTGGCTTGTCGTCGACGGCATCCGTGACGCAATGAAAGATGTCGTGCCGGAACCTTACCCGGTGCACTCCTGGGGCCCGGAACTAAAGCGGTGACAAGTGACGATAAACGAGTGACAGGCTGCTCCCCAAAAGTCATTCTTTCCCGTAAAACCAGACAAGTTCTCCGTGTTTCGGCTTCACCAGAGCTGCGGGAAGGTCGGGCCGGTGTCCGGACGTTATGTCGCGAACCATCTTTTCCTTTTTTTCTCCCGTTACGAAGAACAGCACAGAGCGGGCGCTGTTGATGACCGGAAGTGTAAGGCTGAGCCGGTAGCCGGGCGGAGAACCGTGAGGCGCGTGAACCGGCAGAACCCATCTGTCTGTTTCTTCCAGAGCAGCTCTGTCTTCCGGAAACAATGAAGCAGTGTGGCCGTCGCCCCCCATACCGAGAATAATAATGTCGAAAACCGGAAAAGAGTGGTTGGCACTTTGTTTCTGTCGCTCGAAAAAACGTTTCAGCTCTTTTTCATAGAACTCGGCGGCAACATTGTAGTTGCCGGTGACGTGCGGCATTGGAAATATGTTTTTTTCCGGGATGTCTGCTGCTGCAATCAGCGTTTCCCGCGCCATGCGGTGGTTACTGTCGGCATGGCCTGCCGGCACGCACCGTTCATCTCCCCAGAAAAGCATGATCGATTGCCAGGGAAGCGCAGCACGGGGCATGCCCTGTGACATTATTACGGCATCTGTCGGGAACTGTATTTCCCTGGCCTGCAGGGCAGATGCAGGTACCCCTTCAGCAAGCAAACGATAGAGTTTGCGGGGGGAATTACCCCCCGAGAGAACAAGGGTACAGAATCCGCGACGCTCAACAGCCCTGAAAACGCTGCTTGTTATGCAGGCGGCTGCTTCCAGGACAATCTCTTCTTCACTTCCGGTTTTCAGCATAAATGGTTCGCATGCGGGAAAAAAGCCTATTGCAGGTTTTTTGCCGCCTGTGCTACATTTTCTGCACTGAAGCCGTATTCTTCAAGGACGCGGTTGCCCGGTGCGGAAGCGCCGAAACGGTCGATCCCGAGAATGATCCCTTCATCTGTAGCATACTTGTCCCATCCGAAAGATGACGCCGCCTCGATGACGATCCTCCTGCGAATGGATGGCGGCAGAATTTCATTGCGGTAATCATCCGGCTGCTCTTCAAACAATTCCCTTGAAGGCATGGAAACAACGCGGGTGGGCATGCCTTCTTCCTGAAGAATACGCTGGGCTTCAAGGGCAAGATGGACTTCCGAACCGGTTGCGATCAGGATAACCGGGCGGTGCCCCCCTGTTGAAGGAGTGCTCCATTCCGAAAGGACATAGCCGCCTTTCGGCGTGCCTTCAGCGGCAGGGTAAGCGCTGGGGTCGAGAACAGGGAGCGTTTGACGCGAAAAAACAAGAGCTGTGGGTTTTTTCTGTGCCAGGGCGATCTGCCACGCGGCTTTTGTTTCCTGTGCGTCAGCCGGCCTGAGCACTGTAAGGCCTGGTATCGAACGCAGCATGACAAGTTGTTCTATCGGCTGATGTGTCGGACCGTCTTCCCCGACAGCAATACTGTCATGAGTGAAAATAAAAAGGGAAGGGACCTGCATGAGTGCGGCGAGGCGTAAAGCAGGTTTCATGTAATCGGCGAAAACCAGGAATGTCGCTCCATAAGGAATGAGCATTTTCGAAAGAGCCATGCCGTTGATAATGGCACCCATAGCATGTTCCCTGACACCGAAACGGAAATTTGCTCCCCCATAATTCCCTGAGGCGAAATCGGTCGCATGTTTTACTTCTGTTCCGGTCGATGGCGCAAGGTCTGCCGAGCCACCGACGAGAAACGGGAGTTTGCCCACTACCGCATGCAGAACCCTGGACGATGCTTTGCGGGTTGCCAGTTTCTCTTCAGGGCTGAACTCGGGCAGCAGTTTTTCCCAGCCCTGAGGCAGTTTGTTCCGCAGCATGGTATCCATATCGTCAGCAAGGTCGGGATATTTGTCACAGTATGTTTTGTACAGTTCGTCCCAGGACTTCTCCGCAGCACTGCCTTTTTCCCGGACATTGCTCAGGTGAGCGGTTACCGGTTCCGGCACATGAAAAGAACTTCCTTCGGGGAAACCGAAATTTTTCCTTACCATGTCCGCCTCTTCGGCGCCCAGAGGCGCACCGTGCGAAGCGGCGCTGTCCTGTTTGCCGGGACTACCGAACCCGATGTTTGTTCTGGCAATAATCATTGACGGTTTGTCTGAAGCCTTTTGGGCGTTGAGCAGGGCATTTTCCACGGCTTCCGTATCGTTTCCGTCGATATTCTCCACATGCCATCCATATGCCTCGAACCTCTGGTGCACACTTTCCGTAAAGGCAAGGTCGGTCGATCCTTCAATGGATATTCTGTTGTGATCATACAGGCAGATCAGCTTGTCAAGCTTGAGGTGTCCTGCGATCGAGGCAGCTTCCGATGTGATTCCCTCCATCAGGTCGCCGTCACCGCATATGACGTAGGTGTTGTAATCGATCAATTCCATGCCCGGTCTGTTCAGGCGCTCCGCACAGTATCGCTCGGCGATTGCCATACCGACGGCGTTGGACAATCCCTGTCCGAGAGGACCGGTGGTTGTTTCCACACCGGGGGTATGACCGTATTCAGGGTGTCCCGGAGTTTTGCTTCCCCATTGGCGAAACTGTTGGAGGTCATCCATCGAGAGGTCGTAACCGGTAAGGTGGAGCAGGCTGTAGAGCAATGCCGAACCGTGACCGGCGGAAAGCACAAAACGGTCACGGTTGATCCATTCGGGATTGTCCGGGTTGTGTTTCATGATTTTTGTCCAGAGCACATAAGCCATTGGCGCGGCACCCATGGGCATGCCCGGATGACCTGACTGTGCTTTTTCCACCATGTCGACTGCAAGGAGCCGTATGGTATTGATCGCCAACTGGTCGATTGGGTCTGTATGCATGAATCGCTCCTTTAGAGAGATTGTTGTCGTCGGGGGACGCAAAGATTACTGATGCCGTGCTTTTCCCCGGTATTGACGTTTGGTTGATACTAACAGGCTGGACTGGCCGCGAACATTCAGTCCCGACTCACATAATGTAGCATATAGAGAGATTTAATCCAGAACAGGGATGCATTAAAAAGCTATTTTTATTTGCAAGGATCATCTGTAAAAACAGTTGTCCTGTTGGTTGTCTGGAAACGCCGGGATAGGTAAATTTTAAGCGAGACGTTTAAAATAAGGGCACCCATAAGTGTGGTTCAATTGATGTTTTTTTGCATGTCACTGATTGACGGTTACGGCGTTTTAATTGGAAGGCTTCATCGCTATGACTGTGATGACGGTCGTAGCGAGAAGGAATACTATCATTGCAACATCCAGGTAAAAACCGGCAAAGGGGTGTATCGCTGTGCTGTTGATCTTGACAGCAAGAACCAGGATGACGGGTTTCACTGGAGGACAATTGACCTGGGCAGAAGCGATATGCACGGTGTCGTTGATTTTGACAACGGCTGGCACTATCTCAGGTCGGAACCGGATTCAGGCGCACTCGATTACATCCGGAGTCCCGAGCTCCAGGTGACAGATGTGTGCCGAAAAGCGGGAAAAAGAGCTTTGCCGGAAGACAGCACAGCCTGCGTTCCCTGGAAATACGGGACGGGTCTCGATGCTTTCGGGGATCTTCTTCTTGTGCTTGAAGGGTCCATAAAGCTCCAGGTTTTCGGAGAGCCTTTCCGGAGGGGCAAAGGCGTGCACAATATACACCAGAATCAGGGCGATCCTCCGGAGAGCCGATGGTCGAGGGAAAACGGTATCTGGCAGGACGGAGCCGTGGCAGGTGTGAGACGTGACAGAACGGTGAGGGTTTTTCTGAGCAGGTTCAAAACCCAGGCAACCCGTACCGACGAACGGGGCAAGCCTATCTCTTCTTAATCATCATGCCCCAGAGCGGGTTATAGCCGTGGATGTCGTCGGTTTCCCCATTTCCGTTGACTACCCGATAGCCCTCGTTGTACCAACGGAAAATCCCGCCGCGAAGGTTGTGGCATTCCTTTGCGCCTGCTGCTTTGCATGCTTTATAAGCCCGGTGAAGAAAATCGGAACTTCTCTGACCCACGGAACAATAAAAGACGGCTGTTTTTCCCCGGATCATTTCTCCATGCTCCCTGATGAAATCATCGGTCGGGGTTTGGGGCGGCACAAGCACCGCTCCGGAGATATGGCTTTTTTCATACTCTTCCTGTGTACGGGTATCAAAGAGTGCCGTACTTTCTTCCTTTTGAAGCATTGTCGAAAGCTCCTTGGCTGAAACAAGAGGAACGGGATAGTTTTTTTCGATCATGCTTTCTGTAGCATCGAGTGCGCCGGACTTGGTCAAAAAATTGCCTGACATGATGTTCTCCGCTATTGTGACGTCTCCGATTTTCTTATAAAAACAAAACGGTGCAGGGGAAAGTGCCTTCGGATTTGCCGGCCTGCTGCATCGGATACAAAAAAACCTGTGTATCTTTACTGTGTGAAGTATGATAAAAGGCACCTCTCTTTATTTATTCCGCGATCTGCGATTCAATTACTTCGTTGAGCGGATAGGAGGGTTTCTCTGGCTCAGTTCGCCTTGCACTTGAGCCGCTCATGACAAGAGAGTAGAGGTGCCCTAAAAAAATATATCGACCAGTAAAAATTTACGGGAGGTTTTTATGAAACAGGGAGCACAGCCTTTCGACTTCGGGCGTAAAGTTGATCCGAAGACGTTTGACAAACTCATAAACGAAGGTTATGAGGTGGACCCGTCGAAATACCTTAAAGAGGGCTGGGAAATCTTCAAGTCACGCGCCGGTGAATTTATTGTTTTTACCGTGATTATTGCCGTGGTGACGGCATTGTTCTCCAAGATTAATTTCATAGGGTCTCTTGCCACAACAGCCGTTGTTCCTCCGCTGTATGCAGGATTCATTATTGTGGTTTTTATGCTTTTCAAAGGTCAAGAGGTGCAGTTCGGTGATTTTTTCAAAGGCTTCAACTATTTTCTGCCTCTTTTTCTGGCAAGCCTTGTCATGAGTATCCTGATTACACTGGGAATGATTCTGCTCATACTGCCGGGCATTTACCTTATCGTGAGTTACATGTTCGTTTCCTTGCTGATTGTCGATTACCATATGGAGTTCTGGCAGGCAATGGAAACCAGCCGGAAAATTGTGACGAAAAACTGGTTTTCCCTGTTTGTTTTGTTTCTTGTTCTTGTAGTGGTCAACCTGCTTGGTCTATTGGCCTTGGGTATTGGGTTGCTGGTGACGATGCCCTTGAGCGTTTGTACGATTTGTGTTGCCTACAGGGATATTGTCGGTTTGAGTGAAGAGGGGGAATTGACAACACAATAAGCAATACGATAAAAAAAGCCGTCTGTTCAGAGGTAGACGGCTTTTTTTCTGTTGCAGCCAGGACTCTACCAGGACTACTGCCCGGGCACCTGCATGTTTTTCATCATCTCTTCCACCTCTTTCATGTTTTCATTGTTCATCATTTCCTTCATCTTTTCGAACTGCTGCATATTCTCGTCGGAGATCTGCGGCATCATCGTCTGCAAGGCGGATTCTTTTTTCGTGTAGCCTGCGGGGACACTGAAATAGGATTTATCGAGTTTTTTGCGCTCGATTTCGACAAACTCGAAGGTTGTATTGGATTCCCTGTCCCAGGTTTTAAGAGGAAACCCTTCAAGTCCCGCTTTTTTCAGGCGCATGTCGAATGAAGCTTTTCCTTTTTTCCCGCCCGGCTGCAAACGGGCAAAATCAGCGGCGCTGATCAGGTCTTTCGTCAGCCACATCTCGGTTTCACCATGATCGTCTGTAATACGGACATGCGTGCATTTGTAACCGAGCAGGGTTTCCGTGCCGAGTTTTTCGACCGTGTACTCCCGCTCCTTTTCTTCAGTCTCAATTGCCTCGAGGTCCTCGATCAGCCGGCTCATGTCGATCACGCTGTATGTTTTCGCCTGCTCGTTAAGCGTGTAGAGGAGGTTGGGTTCATCAGAAGGCGTGAAGGTGGCAAGATGCATGAGAGCTGT
>JAKSDB010000281.1 GCA_022360415.1 Chlorobiales bacterium | reverse complement strand
TGTGACGGCAGATGCCTTTTTTGCAGTGTATTGCTCGGAATGGAGCTGGGCCAGATCAAGACGGCAGAAATGACATGTTTCGTTTATTTCGTTTGGATCCTGTTCAACGAAGATGCCAACGCAGGAGATAAAAGGGGGGAGTTTTTCGATAATACGCCGTGCGTTTTCCGGTTCAATAAAACGGGGACTTGCCTTGCTGAAATTGAATCCCAGCGCATCGGCACCTGCCGAGCAGGAAAACAGCGCGTCTTCAAGTGTCGTTATGCCACAGATTTTGATTTTTGTCATGGCGCTACCGGGTGGAGGGGAGCAAAAGTCAAAAGTAAAAAGTCAAAAGTCAAAAACAAAGCTAAAAAAGAAAGCATGGAGAAATTACAAAAACAGGGGACTTTGCATAGATGGTGTTTTTAGTTTTAACTTATTCTTTTTATACTTTCTTCCGTCCGGCTTCGGTGATACAAGGGCACCTCTATTAATTGTCGTGAGCGACCTGAAGACAAGGCGGACGGAGCCGCAGAAACCGGAGTGTACACGGAGTACATGAGGATTTCGAGCACCGCCCAACGACATATTCGGGTCGCGCAACAAATTAATAGAGGTGCCCACACAATACTGGGGTGTGGCCAAGCGGTAAGGCATCGCCCTTTGGAGGCGACATTCGCAGGTTCGAATCCTGCCGCCCCAGCGGACAAAAAAAGGCTTCAGAGTTCTCAACGCTGAAGCCTTTTTTGCATTGTAGGCGCAGAAGAAGGGTTGATATCAGTAACGGTAATGCTCAGGCTTGTACGGCCCATCGACCGGAACGCCGATATAATCTGCCTGTTCCCGAGTGAGTTTGGTCAGCTTGACTCCCAGCTGCTCGAGATGCAGCCTTGCCACCTCTTCATCGAGTTTTTTCGGCAGGCAGTACACTCCGGTTTCGTATTTTTTCGTCCAAAGCTCGATCTGTGCCAGCGTCTGGTTGGTAAACGAGTTGCTCATGACGAACGAAGGGTGCCCGGTCGCGCAACCGAGGTTTACCAGGCGGCCTTCTGCAAGCAGATAGATCGAGTGACCATCTTCGAAGGTATACTTGTCGTACTGCGGCTTGATGTTGGTCTTGGTCGCTCCGGCATAGTCGTTGAGTTTTTCCACCTGAATTTCATTATCGAAATGGCCGATGTTGCAGACAATGGCTTCATCCTTCATCTGCTTCATGTGCTCCAGAGTGATAACATCCTTGTTGCCTGTTGTAGTGACGAAGACATTGCCCTCCTTGACAGCGTCTTCC
>JAKSDB010000032.1 GCA_022360415.1 Chlorobiales bacterium | reverse complement strand
GTGGATTTGTCGCTGAGGATAAAAAAGGGAAAGCAAAAGATACTCTATGTTCCGTCCTCGAAAGTGTGGCACCGTGTGAGTGCTTCGGGAAAGGGTGAGCTTGGGTTGCCGAAGCTCTGGCGAAAGAACCTGTCGCTACTGCGGCTGCTCTTCAAACATCATGCATGGCCCGGAATGATTTTTTTCCTTCTGCTTGCTCCGTTCAGATTTCTCCGGGGATTGGCTGCTGTGAGTGATTTCAGGCAGCGCAGACAGCATGCGACGAAACGCTCGGTTCAGAAATGAAAAGGCAGGTAACAATAGCAAAGGAAGCCGGGTTCTCCTTTGGCGGTCTTGTCGTCGGTCAGGGATTGCGTTTTCTTTTTAACCTTGCCGTTGCATCTCTTCTCGGGGCGGAATACCTCGGCGTTTTCGCGCTCTCTTTGGCGGTCATGCAGATTGTCGAGATTGTAGCAGTAAGCGGTCTTGACATGGGGGTACTGCGGTATGTAAACCTGAGCGAAGGTTTTGCGGAAAAACAGCGCGGCTATATCGCGTCTGCGCTTAAAACCTCCCTGCTTTACTCTCTGCCGGTTACACTGTTCCTTGTTGTTTTTTCCGGTTTTCTTGCAGACCTGCTGAACGGAGACAACCTGCTTCGGCTGGCGCTGGTCTGCTATTCGTTATCCCTGCCTTTCAGTGTTCTCCTGGCTGTTGCGGGACATTCCATTCAGGCATACAGGAAGCTCCGCCCCAAAATAATGGCCGTGCAGGTAATCTTTCCGGTATTGGTACTGCTTTTTCTTCTTCTTGTTAACGCGCTTGTCGGCGGTACCGCGGCACTGCTTTTTTCACCGCCTGCGGCGGGATTTGTCACGTTTATCTGGATATGGAATCGGCTGAAAGCAATCACGGGAGTATCGGCAAAGGATGTCCTGCGAGCCGGACACGAAAGGGCTATACTGAAATACGCTCGTCCGATGATGTTTGCTGCCTTTTTAAGCATGGTGAGCCACTGGCTTGACATCCTGATGCTTGGCTGGTATACCGATGCCGAAACTGTCGGTTTGTACCAGCCTGCTATCAGGACTGCGGGCCTTATGCGGTCCGTTCTGATTGCTTTTTCCGGAATCGCGGCCCCGATATTTGCGGGAATGCACGGACGAGGCGAAATAAAAGAGCTGCAAAAAATGTTCAGGGTTCTGAGCCGCTGGGTGATGATGGTTGCGATACCCTTTGCGGTCTACCTGCTGGTAATGCCTGCTGCGGTGCTTGAATTGTTCGGAAAGGAGTTTACGGTCGCCACACCCGTACTGACCGTCCTTGCGGCGGCACTTCTGGTTCAATCTGTCTTCGGGTTGTATGATACAATGCTGCAGATGACCGGTTATTCAAGAGTCTGTCTCATAAACGGGGCGGCAGGGCTTGCCCTGCATGTCCTGCTTAATATGCTGTTTATTTCCCACTATGGTATGATTGGGGCGGCATGGGCTCTGCTGGCACTCTATCTTTTGCTTGGTGCCGCAAGGACAGCGGAGTTGAAAGCGCTGCTCGGTATTCATGCATTCAGCAGAACTCTGCTTAAACCGCTTACAGCGGGGTTGCTGTCCGCAGGCGCTCTTGCGGCGGTCAAACCTTTTCTTGATGACCAGCATGTCGCAGTATCGCTTGTCGGCGGAATGCTGTTTGTTTTTGCGCTGTATCTTCTGTTAATCAGATTAATGAAGTTGGAACAGGAAGAGCTGGGCGTTATTTTGGAGCTGTTTTCATTTGTCAAGAAATAGTTTCTCTGCAACGGCCGGGTTAAAATCTCGAGCAAATGAAAAAAACGATTCTGTCTTTTTCCATCGCTCTCTGCGGGTATCTGCTGCTTGTGTCAGCCCTTTTCTTCCCCGTTATTTTTCTGAACCATGTTCCGGCTTCTCCCGACAGTGTCAGTCCGATGGCCACATCGATCGCTCTCGATGCAATGTATCAGGAAACTGGTCGTTATCCGTTGTGGCAGCCCTGGTCTTTTTCGGGAATGCCGACAGTCGAGGCGTTCACCTACCTGAACGGTCTCTATTATCCCGGCGTGTTTTTCAGTTTTTTGCAGATTGAGGGTTTGTTGCTGCAACTGCTTCACTTCGTATTTGCAGGTCTTGGCGGTTTTATTCTGCTCCGGCACTTCAGGCTTCATGATGTGGCGGCATTCCTTGGCGGGGCGGCGTTCATGCTGACACCTTACATGGTGACCATGTTTGTCTACGGCCACGGGAGCCAGCTGATGACCGCTGTATACATGCCATGGGTGTTATGGGCGGCCCTCAGGCTTCTGGGGACCATGCATCCTGCCGACATGGGACTGCTTGCGCTTCTGGCAGGATTTCAACTGCAACGGGGGCATGTTCAGATCGCCTACTATACCTGGCTGCTGCTGCTTTTGCTGATTGTTTTCAAAGTTGCGACAACTGCTTCGGGAGCGGAAAAATTTAAAAAATCCGCAATGGTTCTCGTTGCTCTCTGTATCGCGGTTGTCATCTCTGCCGCTCTGTATCTCCCGGTTTTCGAGTATACACCCTTTTCTGTTCGAGGCGCGGGAAGCGGCGGCGGCGCAGCTTACGATTATGCAACGATGTGGTCGATGCACCCACGGGAATTTATTACCTACCTTCTTCCCGGGGCGGCAGGTTTTGGCGGGATCACCTATTGGGGCAGCATGCCGTTTACCGATTATCCCAACTATGCGGGCATTATTGTGCTCAGTCTGGCTGTTATCGGTTTCATCGCGGAAAGGAGGCAGGGTTTTGTCTGGTTTCTTGCGGGGGGAACAGTTTTGATGGTTTTCCTCGCCTTTGGCAAGTACTTCAGCCCCGTGTATGATCTGTTTTACCATTTTGTGCCGTTTTTCAGCCGTTTCAGGGTGCCGTCCATGGCTCTTATCGTGGTTTCCCTTAACCTTGGGCTGCTTGCGGGCTTCGGCCTGGATGTTGTCATCCGCGGGGTAAAGGGCCGGGGGGTGTTCCTGTTGAAGGGGGGGGTGCTCATTCTTGCGCTGTGTACATTGCTGTTCCTTTTTGCCCAGCAACCTTTTGAAGCCTTTATCCGCTCGCTTTTTCCGGCTCCCGGGGTTGACAGTTTCGAGCTTGCAGGGATGATTGACCAGGTACGCTGGGATCTCTGGAAAGACAGCTTTCTCGGGCTTGCCTGTTTCGGAGGTCTGTTTGCCCTTCTCCTCTGGCTTCGGTCGAAAAAGCTAACAGGTATAATTCTTACAGGGACACTTCTTACGCTGCTTGCTCTTGCCGACCTGTTTATCGCTGACCGCCGGATTGTCTTTCCTCCGGCCGGTTCTTTCCGGACTTCGCAGATCGTCCCGGAGCGTTATCTCGAAAAGGTGTTTGCGGGGGACGAGGTTACGGATTTTCTCGGCAGAGACAGCGGTTTATTCAGGATTTACCCGGCAGGGCCGCTTTTTACGGAAAACAAGTTTTCGGTGTTCGGTATAGAATCGACAGGAGGATACCATCCTGCAAAGCTCAAGGTTTACGACGAGAT
The DNA here is from genome assembly GCA_022360415.1 of Chlorobiales bacterium. GTDB lineage: Bacteria > Bacteroidota > Chlorobiia > Chlorobiales > Chlorobiaceae > Prosthecochloris. The sequence goes on along the minus strand of JAKSDB010000032.1, from coordinate 59 downwards.
GCTCAGGGTTTCAAGCAATCTGTCGCATCTTGACCTTTTAAGGATGTTGAATGTTCGTT
>JAKSDB010000340.1 GCA_022360415.1 Chlorobiales bacterium | reverse complement strand
AGCGTCCTTTCGGCATATGGAATCGCAGTGTCAAACCGCCTTGAGCGAACGGCACATGCCGTTATGCAAACCCTTTCTGTTGAACTGTTAACCCTGCTGGAAAAAAAAGCGGGCACTGAATCCGACAAACTGACGGAAAAGCTCCGTAGCGAAGAAAATATGGCGGAGATGACTACCAGGCTTTATCTCGACCTGCGCCCGAAAGGAACTGATACCTGGGTTTCCATTCAGGCTGGAGAAAGCAAAGGCAGGGTTTCGTTCAACAATATCCGTGACATACTTGCGGAATTCAGGAATGAGTATCTCGGCAGGTTCGGTTTCAGGAGCGATACAGACGAGATCGAAGTCGTAAATATGCGTATCGAGGTTTCCACAGCCTCTCCCGTCCCGGAAATCAGCCCTTCTCCACTGCTGCCAGGAGTGGTTGAAAGGCCTCGGGCACTTTATTCTCGCCCGGTTTGGCTTACAGGATCATGCAGACAGCTTCCCGTATTCGACCGGGAATCATTGAAACCGGGCCAGAAACTGAAAGGACCTGCAATGATTGTGGATAATCAGCTCACCCTTCTTGTTCAGGAAGGTTTCGAGGCCGTTGTCGACCCAATGAGCAACATCATACTCAGGGACAAAGAGGATTTTTCGGTAATTCAGAAAAATGAAACAACCGCAGGCGTGAAACCCGACCCGGTAATGCTCGAGGTCTTCAATCATCTTTTCATGAACATTGCCGAGCAGATGGGCCATACGCTTGCCAATACCGCTCACTCGGTTAACATGAAAGAGCGTCATGATTTCTCGTGCGCGCTGTTCGACGACGATGGAAGGCTCATCGCTCACGCTCCACACATCCCGGTGCATCTCGGAGCCATGGAAGCAACTGTTCAGCATATCATAGAAGAAAACCGGGGCACCATGCGCGAGGGAGACATGTATCTCGCAAACAATCCCCACCAGGGTGGCTCTCACCTGCCGGATATCACGATAGTCACGCCTGTATTCTGTGAAGATGCAACTCCTTCCTATTACCTGGCAAATCGTGGACACCACGCGGATATCGGCGGCATCGCCCCCGGCTCCATGCCCCCGTCGAGCAAAAACATACAAGAGGAAGGGATCGTTATCGGAAACTTTCTGCTTGTCCGGGAAGGATCTTTCCGGGAAAAAGAAGTAGTGAAACTTCTTTCATCCGGTAAAAATCCGGCAAGAAACCTCCCTGAAAGGCTCTCCGACCTCAAGGCACAGGTTGCTGCCAACAACAAGGGCCTGACGGAATTGCTTAGAATGAACGACAGCTATGGGACCTCTATGGTGCGCCGGTATATGTCATTCATAAGAACAAACGCAAAACATGCCATGCATCGCGCTCTTGCGAAGCTTGCAGGCCCGACCGGCAGGTTCGAGTCGGAGTTTTCGGATTGCATGGACAATGGCGCTGTAATCGCCGTATCCATACGTATTGATGCCGGTGAGGGCAAAGAACCGCAAGTAACAGTCGATTTTACAGGAACGGGACCCCAGGACCCCGGGAATATCAACGCCCCAGAAGCAGTTACCTCTGCCGCAGTTCTCTATACCCTGCGCTGTCTCATAGAGGAAGATATTCCGCTCAACGCAGGCTGTCTCGAACCGGTAACGATCGTCATACCGGAAGGCTCGCTTCTCCAGCCTTCTGCAGAAGCGGCAGTAGCCGTCGGCAACGTTGAAACGTCTCAGAGGATTGTTGACGTGCTGCTGGGCGCTCTGGAAAAAGCAGCGGCATCACAAGGCACCATGAACAATCTGCTTTTTGGAAAACCTGATAATACCGGAGCGCAATATTATGAAACCATTCCCGGCGGTGTCGGGGCTGCAGAGGGATATTGCGGTGCATCCGCCCTTCAGGTGCATATGACAAACACCCGTCTCACCGATCCGGAGATACTCGAACAACGATTCCCCTCAGTACGAATAACCTCTTTCTCCATAAGGAATCTGTCAGGAGGGATCGGCAAATGGAACGGGGGCTGCGGCGTTGAAAGAGCGTTCCGGTTCAGTGAGCCCATGCGCGTCAGCGTGATCTCCGAACGGCGGGTAACCGCTCCTTTCGGGCTTCACGGCGGAAGCAACGGCGAAAAGGGAAAGAACCTGCTTATACGCCCTGACGGTACCGTAATTCAGCTTGAGCAAAGGGTGGATCGTATTGTAAAACCGGGAGAAACAATTGTGATCAAAACTCCTGGTGGCGGAGGATATGGCGATTAGTTCCGGATCATAACAGTTTCCTGCTGTTCAGGGCTGATCAGCGGTACGGATTGCTCATGTAGTGAAGGTCAATTCGATTTATCATTATTTTTTTATAAGATAAGGATATCTCTCTTATGGGTTACAGGCTAACTCTCCCCTGTTTTTATGAGCGCTTTTTTTAAAAAATCCCTGATACTGCTTTTCGCAGCAAGCATCATAGGGTTAACAGCATTTTTCAGTTTGGGCAGTCTGGTTTCGCACTATGAAGGCAAACCGGAAAAAGCCAATGTCATTATTGTGCTTGGTGGTGACGACGGGCTTCGTGTAGAACAAGGCGGTGAACTGTACAAAGCAGGATATGCTCCGAATATTCTTGTAACCGGAATTGACAGAAAGTACTATCGACCGTCTTATCCTGACTGGCGCGAAAAACGCCTTATGGAGCTGGGTATTCCCGAAGAGGCCATCCTTGTCGATGTCTGGTCGGAAACAACATGGGACGAGGCCCGGAACTCGGTCAAAATGATGAGCAAAAAAGGCTGGAAAAGCGCGATAGTCGTAAGTGACCCCCCTCACATGTTTCGTCTTTACCACACCTGGAGCAGGGCTATGGAGGGATCACCGAAAAAATTCGTTCTTGTTTCCACAAAACCGCAATGGTGGAACCCTCTGCTTTGGTGGAGCAATAAAACAAGCTACAGATTTGTGGTCAGCGAGGTCCAGAAGAATCTGTATTACGCCGTCGTGTATTTCTGACCCTCACCTCCCGACATCTTTATAAATTGTTATGAGCGGCCTGTATACGAGGCAGACGGAGCGAAGGAGCCGGAGTGTGCAATAGAGTACATGAGGATTTCGAGCACCGCCCAACGAAGTAAACAGGCAGCGGAATAAATTTATAGAGGTGTCTCCTCAAAACATGGCGTGGTCACCTAACTCCTGTCCTGCAAGCCCTTCTTTGAGCGCTCGCTTGTAAAAGTCACGAAGCGTGTCTTTCCCGAATGACGGTGTTGCATCCTCATCGTATTTTCCCGTTTCCGGGTTCAGAACCAGCATCGATTCGGAACAGTAGTATTTGCCTATGCGTGCAAACTCCACCTTGTCCTCGAGTTTCGGAAAGATCTTTGCAAGCACACTCAGCACAGGGATAATCAGATCGAATATCCGGATGGGTACTTTTTTAAACTTGGGTTCTTTTCCTAAAAACTCGAACAGCATTTCACCCTGCTCTCTGACTGAAACCGCTTTCCCCGGCCCGCCGACAGGCAGAATCTTGTTTTGTTTTGCCGGATCCTCCAGACAATCGGCCATGAACCGGGCCAGATCGGCTTCGCTGATAGGCTTGCAGGAGGTGAGCTCTCCGTTACCGAACATGACAAAGGGTTTGCCGTTTTTTACCGACTCCACTTGACCGGCAATGGATTTGAAAAAAGCTGTCGGACGGACGATCGAATAGGTCAGGCCGGACTCCATCAGCTCCTTCTCGAACTTGAGCTTCGCCTTCTGGAACTCGAGAAGCGGCTTCTGGACACAGATTGCCGAAAGCAAGAGAAACTGTGTCGCCCCTGCTTCCACTCCGGCGTCCAGTGCATTTCTTGTCGCCCGGTAATCTATGTTCCAGGCATCTTTGATCCCGCCGGTACGCGAAGTCAGACACGAAGCCACAACATCGAAGTGTTCACCCCGGATACCGTCCCTCATGAGTGAATCAGGATTACTGATGTCTCCGAAACGCACTTCGGACCCTTTGAGATCTTTTTGCGTCTGTTCGGCTGTCGTCGATGCACCTACACCCGACCGTTCGCGGGCAAAACTCACAACGTCATACCCTCTCGCAACCAGCTCCCTGACAACGAATTTCCCGATATAACCGGTCGCACCAACCACGAAGACACGCTTCCCGCTTTTTTCGACTGGAGAGCCAGTAGGTTTATCCGACAGAGAAGCCATAGCAGAAATTACGAATTATAAACATCGGCAGGACGTGTAAAAACAGATCGCAGTGGACGAATATAGCAAAAAATCACATGCCCTGCTTCCTTGTCTTGCAAAAAAACAGGGCATGAATGATCTCACAGTGTTTACATGCTCAGGAAAATGTTTATTTCATATCCGTCTGATCCTGACCGGCAGATCGTGCGGATGGAACCATTTTGAGTGTTTTCTGTTTCTTGTCGCCGCCGGGCCCTTTCGCCTCGCGGCTCTTCATGTAGGGGAACAGTGCTTTCGGCTGCTTCAGAAGGGGAACATAAAAGTCAACAGGTATTTCAACGACCCCTTCCCTGCCGGGTCCCTCATACCGTGCCATTGCAAGGACATACATAGCAGGCTCTATTCTTCCCAGGCCGTCATCATAAAGAACCATGGAGGATTTCTCTATTTTGATATCCAGGGCCTGACCGGCCATCCGGCGTAACCTGTCCTGAATTTCTCTCTGGATAACCTGATCGTTTTTCTTTTCGGCTTTTGTCACAGGGACTGCCTTGACATCCGACCAGTTTTTTATCATACCAGCCAAACTGCCCTGCTCGCCGAGATGAACAAGCAGTCTCGACCCAGGCCCCTGGACAGGCATTCCATTCAGTACACGTGAAAACTGAACGGTAACCAGCTTTTTATAATTGCCCTTGCGTTTTCCGTCTTTTGCAACCGCCATGTTCAGACCTCCAACATGAGCAAGAACAATCTCTTTTTCGTTTTTCGGCAGAATTCCTGTCTCTTCCAGATATTTTCTGGCAAGCTCCGGTGCATTTCCTGAAGAGGGAAGGTTCCTGGTCGACCCTTCATTTGAATATTTTTTAAGACCGAAATTCAAAAGAAAACTGCCGGTTTGCCGGTTTATATCAAATACCGCCGAGGGATCCTGGGAGGACGTGAACAAAAAACGGCCTTTCAGATTCCGAACCCTTTCAAACTGCATCGCAGCTGAAGATTTTTCCTGGAAATTCTGCAGGATGTTTCTGGCTCTTTTCTGCGTAACCCGCTCTACGGGAACGGCTTGATAAGCCATAAGCGACTTCCTTACGACAAGCTT
>JAKSDB010000301.1 GCA_022360415.1 Chlorobiales bacterium | reverse complement strand
ATTCGACCTTAACCTGTTTTATCAGGGCGGGCGGCGGTATTATGATATATCTTCAATAAATAACGAATCGATTATCAACGAGCAGGCCAACTCCTATGCTTCTTTTTCCAAAACGTTTGATGGAGGGAGCCGCAGCCTGACAGCGAGCTATCAGCGTTCAGAGGATCTCAGGGACAATGACCTCACACAATCAATCAGCACTTCTTTCTACCAGGAGCGTCTCTATCCTTTCAGAAGTGAGGGGACAAGCGCAGACGACTGGCAATCCCGTTTTTCCCTGACTCCTCGTGCTACCGCCAGCGCGGTGTATTCCACACTGGATAACCTGGACTACAGTGATTACACGGCCGATGCAAGCCTGCGGATGGCCTTCAGGCAGGATTTCGCCAGGGGCTACAACGCCAGTTTTTCCCAAAGGGTTGAGCTTCAGGGAAAGCTGGACAACAATCCTGTCGAGGATGATCGTTGGGGGGTCAGGCTTGAGCTGCCTTTCAGTGTCAACTCGACCTTGTTCAGGTATTTCAACGTAAACAGCAGCTTCAATTACAACAACTACTACGTCAACAGTTTCATTGAAAAATACTATGACGATATTGACGATGAAGTTGTAACGGAAACGATCGACAGCCCGTCCCATTACTCCACCTATTCGCTCGATGCCGATGTGCAGACCAGGCTGTACGGAACGATGTATACCCGTTTCCTGGAGGACTTTGTTGGCATAAAGGCTTTACGGCACACCGTTATTCCGAGTCTGACGTTTTCCTGGAACCCTGATTTTACCGGGGATAACTATGATTACTACGATACCTATCTCGATGCCCTGAACCAGCCGGTGCGCTACAACAAATACATGGACGCGATATACAACAATGTGTTCGAAGAAAGAAGTGAAATCGGCTTGTCTGTTCAGAACCTCCTGCAGGCGAAAGTAAAGGGAGAAGTATCCCCCGAAGGCATAGTTGCCAATGACAGGATTCTTCAGCTCCTTTCGCTTACTGCTTCAACGAGTTACAATTTTGCAGCGGATTCTCTCAAGCTTGCTCCGTTGAAGCTTTCAGCTTCGAGTAACGCTCTTGCTCCGAATCTTCTTCTCCGGGCCGGCGCCACCTATGATTTTTACAGTTTTGATCCGGTTACAGGTGATCGGATCGACAAGCTCTATATTGATGACGGAGGTGGATTGCTGCGTTTTGTCCAGGGATTTCTGAATATGAGTCTGAGCCTTAAGGGGAGCATAGACAGCAAGGATAAAGGGAAGAAACAGAGCGGAGGTGAAAAGTCAGCCGATGCGGGGGATAATGGAAAAAAAGAGCTGAATGTTGAAGAAGCAATTTACAAGGAGCGTTACAACCAGGATTCTTTCAGGTACCTGAGCAGCAGGCTGCCATGGCAGCTGAGGTTGTCACTCTACCTGAATTCAAACAAATATGAACCTCTGGAGCCCGCAGTCACAACTTTTTTATTGAATACCTCCGCAAAAGTCTCTTTGAGTAAAACCTGGCACCTTGGTCTGAACACAGGCTATGATATTGAGAACCAGGAGTTTATATACCCCCAGATCAATCTGTATGGCGATTTCGAATGCTGGGATATGAGCTTTCAGTGGGTGCCTGTCGGCGAATATGAGAGTTATTTCTTTCAGATCGGCATCAAAGCTCCTCACTTGCAGGATATCAGAGTTCGGCAGAGCGGTCGGCTTGGTGATACGTCGTGATCTGACAGTAACGGAGGTATTGAGCTGTCGATTCGCCGTCGGTATCGGCATCGATTCTTTCAGCTCGGCTCTTTCGGAGTAAAGAGAAGCTCCGGGTTGAACGTTCACAACTCGTGGTTGAGAATATATTCCAACCGGGCGTTGAATGTTTCATGGGCGTCATGATGGATGCAGTGTGATGCTTCCGGTATGATGAACGCTCCCGCCTGTGGCAGCAGCTGCTGAAACTCGGGTATAATTTTATGCGGAGGGAGTGCGCTGTCTTCCGCTCCCCAGACAAGAAAAGCCTTGTCCCGGTAATTACAGGGTTTGGGAAGGTTTTCAAGTGTAAAATCATGCGGCCTGCGGGATGGGGAGAGGTAGGACCATACAGCTCCCTTGTCCTGGAGTGGCTTTGTGAACTGGTTGATAAGCCTGAAGTCGACTTTATTCTGGTTGTAATAGGTGGGCAGGAGGCTCTGGCTTACCCCGATAGGGTTTGCAAAAGCAGCAAACATTACTTCGCCGATGAGAGGAGACGCGATCAGGCCGAAAAAAGTTTTTGCCATAGGGTCCATTGTGTCACCGAAAAGACCGGATGGATTGGCAAGTACAAGCCCCTTTACGGTCTCCGGGTTCTGATGGGCAAAATATAACCCGGAAGCACCTCCCATCGAATGGCCGATAATGATCACATCGCTGATCTCCCTGTAGGCAAGGAATGCCTCAATCTGTTGGGCAAACAAAGAAAGGCGGTAGCGAACGTTGGGTTTATCGGACTTTCCAAAACCCAGGAGATCGATGGCTGCAATGTGGTGTTCGTCCGTGAATTTCGGTATGTTTTCATCCCAGTGCTCCAGCATACCGCCATAGCCGTGAACAAAAAGCAGCGACGGTTTGTTTTTTGCAGAAGGGGTGTATTCCCGGTAGCGTATCTTTGCGGTTTTACCTTTTTCGTATTCCCAATTGAAGTAAAGGTCGGCAGACAGTTCGTTCATGGTAGAGATTACTGAGGCAATGAGCATAAAAAAACAATATACCTGACAGAGTCTAAAATATACAGGCTATTTTAATGAATTTATTGTTAAATTGGTTGAAATCAGTCCTATTTGTTTTATGCTTTGCAGAACCGGGAAACAATGTTGAAAGTATCAAGAAAATTCGAGTACGGGCTCCATGCCGTCGTGTACCTGGCCCGCAAGGAGGCTGACACAATTGTCACTGTAAAGGAAATGTCCACGGAAATAGGATTTTCACAGGAATTTATGGCAAAAGCCATGCAGAACCTGAAGAGGGCCGGCCTTGCGGTTTCGGTTCAGGGTGTAAAGGGAGGCTACAGGCTGGCAAAGTCACCGGATGAAATAACCGTTTCCGATATCGGGAGGGCGACAGAAGGGGCGCCTCACCTCATGCGTTGCTCGGTTGAAAGCAGGAAATGTGAAATTGTGGACAGATGTACCCATCGCGGCTATATGTTCATGCTTCAAAAAAAGATCGACTCGCTTATGGCCGGGACGACCGTCTCCGCCCTTCTGTTGAAACATTGATCCACCGCAAGCCGCTGTATTTGTTCCCGTATGTGTATCATCAGGGAAATTCGGCATTGCGTCTCATTTCTTTTTCGATTAGCTTGCCATCCCCTAAATTGAGCGATTGTCGAGCATTTGCTGAAACGCTCCGTTTAGACATCCATTATTTCACCACATGAGCCGATTGTCCTGTGCAATTGTGCGCGTGTAAAAGCGGCTTTCATAACAGTTATCGTGAACAGATTGTGATGCAGAAAGCAGGTCCCTCTACCGTAGGCGATGGAGATCTTCCGGATATTGTCATGAAGGGGGTCGGTACCCATAACCTGAAGAATATCTCGGTAAGGATTCCAAGAAATAAACTTGTCGTAATAACCGGAGTGAGCGGTTCGGGTAAATCCAGTCTGGCATTCGACACACTCTACGCCGAGGGGCATCGAAGATACGTTGAATCGATGTCTGCCTATATACGTCAGTTTCTCGAAAGAATACCGAGGCCGGAGATCGACTCGATAGAGGGTATTGCCCCCGCGATTGCAATTGAGCAGAAGGCTATCCCGAAAAATCCCCGTTCCACAGTTGGAACGGTTTCCGAAATCTATGACTATCTCAGGCTTCTGTTCGCTCGAATAGGTAAAATATATTCTGCCGATACCAACGAGCTTGTTCTGAAACATACACCGGAAGATGTCGGCATGCAGGTGAGTTTTCTTGAAGAAGGAGCCCGTTTTTTTGTCGGGTTCCCCTTTCCCTGTCATACTGATGTGTCTTTGCATCGTTGTCCCGTGGATAAGGAACTGCATAATCTGTTGCAGAAAGGTTTTTTCCGCCTGGTTTACCGGGATGAAGTTGTCGACATCAACGATGAAGAAGCCTATAAACGTATTGCCGGTATGAGCGCTGAAGAGATCAGGCATGTTATGGTGCTTGTTGACCGGTTTAAAACAACTCATGATGAAAAAACCGTCAGCAGGGTAGCGCAGGCAGCGGAGACGAGCTTCAACGAGTCCAGCGGTTATGCCGTACTGAAAGTTGTCGGAGGCAAGACGTTTCGTTTCAGTGATCGTCTCGAGTTGAATGGAGTTGAGTATCAGGAGCCAACCCCTCAGCTTTTTGCGTTCAATTCTCCACTTGGGGCATGTCCTGAGTGCCAGGGTTTCGGGCGGGTTGCCGGTATCGATGAAGAGGCGGTTGTTCCTGACAAATCTGTCAGTCTTGCAGACGGGGCTATCGCATGCTGGAACTCCGAAAAGTATAGCCGTCATAGAAGAAAACTTATTGAGGTTGCACGTGAAGTCGGTATTCCCGTTGACCGCCCCTATGAAAAACTTTCATTTATCCATAAGGATATGGTCTGGAAAGGCATAAGACAGAAAGGGTACAGGGGGATCAACCATTTTTTTGCCGAGATGGAGAGCGAGGCGGGTTACAAAATGCATCTGCGGGTGTTTCTCAGCCGTTACAGGGGCTATGCTCTCTGCAAGGAATGCGAAGGAAGCAGGCTCAAACCGGAAGCGAGGTGTGTCAGGATTTCCGGAAAAAACATCGGGGAAGTAAGCCGCTTGAATATTGAAGAAGCCTACGCTTTTTTTTACAGCCTCGATATATCGCAGTTTGACAGAGAAGTTGCCGGAGCTTTACTGCTGGAGATACAGAAGAGGCTGAAATACATGCTTGATGTCGGCCTGAACTATCTGACGCTTGACCGGCTTACCCATACACTGAGCGGAGGGGAGTTTCAGAGGATCAATCTTTCGACTTCTCTTGGTTCCCCTCTTGTCGGGGCAATGTATATTCTTGATGAGCCAAGTATCGGTCTGCATCAAAGCGACTCGGCACGACTGATCAGCCTGTTGAAACGCCTGCGTGATCTGGGTAATACCGTTGTGGTTGTGGAGCATGATCGTGAAATCATAGAAGCCGCAGATGAACTTGTCGATCTCGGACCGAAAGCGGGTAAAAAAGGAGGGGAGGTTATGTTTCACGGTGCACCGGCAACAATACGGCAAAAAACCGGATCAGTTACAGCCGACTATCTTGCAGGAAGAAAGGCAATTCCTGTTCCGTCCCGGCGGAGAAAACCCGATTTTTCCCGATGCATCGATGTCAAGGGTGCTATGCAGCACAATCTGAAAAATATCGACGTCCGCTTTCCTCTACATATCATGATCTGTGTGACCGGGGTCAGTGGTTCGGGCAAGTCGACACTGGTCAATGACATCCTCAGGAAAGGCATTGTCAGGGCGAAAGAGGGGAGCGGAGAGAAAGTCGGAACTCATCGTTTCATTACAGGAACAGAGCTGGTTCAAAGCGTCGAACATGTTGACCAGTCGCCAATCGGCAAGTCAAGCAGAAGCAACCCGGTTACCTACATGAAAATATTCGATGATATCCGCCAGCTTTTTGCCGGAACCAGAGAGGCTCGATCAAGAGGATGGAAGCCCGGTTATTTTTCCTTTAACATTCCGGGGGGGCGTTGTGAGACCTGCGCAGGTGAAGGGGTTGTGAAAATCGAGATGCAGTTTCTTGCCGATATCGAGGCGGAGTGTGAAGAGTGCGGAGGAAGACGTTATAAAAGTGACACTCTCGATGTCCGCTTTAAAAATCTCTCCATTGCCGACGTTCTTGACCTCACCGTTCAGGAGGCCATGGATTTTTTTGCCGGAGAAAAATCGATACAACGGAAACTTGCTGTTCTTGACGATGTGGGTCTCGGTTATATTCGGCTCGGCCAGTCATCGAGCACCCTTTCGGGAGGGGAAGCGCAACGCCTCAAGCTTGCACATTTTATTGCAAAATCCGATACCGAGCACACGCTTTTTATTTTCGATGAACCGACAACAGGCCTTCACTTCGATGATATTCTCAAACTGATCAGATGCTTCGAGCGGCTTCTCGAACAGGGCAATTCCCTTCTTGTTATCGAGCACAATCCCGATATCATCAAACAGGCCGACTGGGTTATCGATCTTGGGCCGGGAGCCGGAGACAAGGGCGGAGAAATTGTTGCTGAAGGTACCCCCGAATTGATATGCGAGCATTCGGGGTCATTGACAGGAAAGCATCTCCAGCCTTGGCTTGATGGGGGCAGTGACAAGAAACGAGTGACGAGAAAAAAGTGACAAGAAAAATAATATCTGTACCTTTCCCGACTTGTTACTCGTCACTATTTCTTCATTTTTCGAAATTGTGTTCCGGCGGATCATCCTCCAAAGCCCCCCCGTGTAGCCGTATATGCGGGAAATGTGTTTCCGACGTTCGTTCAACCCATACATCGTCACCTTTTTCGGCGAGCTTTTCGTTTTCCGCAACCGTCAGCCTGTTCTTCGCAAGCGCAATAATCTCAGCAAGCACTTTCCCGCCCGAACGGTCCTCTGTTGTCGCAGTGTTGTCACTCATCTTCGAGCGGATGCTTTCAAACTTTTCTTCCGCAATTTTCCCTATGGTGTAATAGAGCTTGTCCTTATCCATGAATTCAGGTTCAGATGATTCGTAACTTATAATATTGCAACAGTTTCAATGACAGTAACGTTCCGATGCGCAATGCAGAAAAATATTTTGCAGGAATAAGTTTTTTTTTAATATTTTTGTTCTGGTTTTAGCACTCTCCTGTATCGAGTGCTAATTATTGGTGGCAACCGGCATAGTCACTGATATACTGTTGTAGTTGAATTGCTTCCATTAACTAAAACATACAAAGGAAATATGAACTTAAAACCTTTAGCTGACCGGGTAATCGTCAAACCGGCGCCGGCAGAGGAAAAAACCAAAGGCGGGCTTTACATTCCGGATACCGGGAAAGAAAAACCTCAGTACGGTGAAGTTGTTGCTGTGGGCCCGGGCAAGGTTGCCGACAGCGGACAGCTCCTTGAAATGCAGGTTACAACTGGACAGAAAGTGCTGTATGGCAAATACTCGGGAACCGAAGTTGCTGTAGAAGGTGAAGATTATCTCATAATGCGCGAGTCTGACATCTTTGCTATTCTGGATTAATTCTTTCAGACACTATTAAAATTTTTTTCAGGAGGATAGTTAAACAATGACTGCAAAAGATATTCTTTTTGACGCAGAAGCCAGGGCCAAGCTGAAAGTCGGCGTGGACAAGCTTGCCGACGCCGTAAAAGTTACACTCGGCCCTGCCGGCAGAAATGTTCTCATCGACAAGAAATTCGGAGCGCCCACCTCGACCAAGGACGGTGTTACCGTGGCAAAAGAGATCGAACTTGAGGATCCGTTTGAGAACATGGGTGCCCAGATGGTTCGCGAAGTATCGTCCAAAACAAGTGATGTCGCGGGTGACGGTACGACAACCGCTACGGTTCTCGCACAGGCTATTTACCGCGAAGGTCTCAAAAACGTTGCGGCCGGTGCCCGTCCCATCGATCTCAAAAGAGGTATAGACAAAGCTGTAAAGGACGTTATCGTCGAGCTCAGAGGCATCAGCCGTGATATTTCCGGGAAAAAGGAAATCGCACAGGTTGGAACAATCTCGGCAAACAACGACCCTGAAATCGGTGAGCTCATTGCGGAAGCAATGGAGAAGGTTGGTAAGGACGGCGTCATTACCGTTGAGGAAGCAAAAGGTATGGAAACCGAGCTGAAAGTCGTGGAAGGTATGCAGTTCGATCGCGGCTACCTGTCTCCCTACTTCGTCACCAACTCGGAGAAAATGGATGCCGATCTTGAAGATCCTTACATTCTCATTCACGACAAGAAGATCAGCAACATGAAAGATCTTCTGCCGATCCTTGAGAAAACGGCTCAGTCCGGACGCCCTCTGATGATTATCTCCGAGGATATCGAGGGCGAAGCGCTTGCCACCCTTGTTGTCAACAAACTTCGTGGTACGCTCAAGGTCTGTGCTGTCAAGGCTCCCGGCTTCGGTGATCGCCGTAAAGCCATGCTGGAAGATATCGCCATTCTGACCGGTGGTACTGTCATTTCCGAGGAGAAAGGCTACAAGCTCGAAAACGCCACGATTTCCTATCTCGGTCAGGCTGCAACCATAACGGTTGATAAAGACAATACAACCATTGTCGAAGGCAAAGGCCAGGCCGACGATATCAAGGCGCGAATCAACGAGATCAAAAACCAGATCGAAAAATCAACCTCCGACTACGATACCGAAAAATTGCAGGAGCGTCTTGCAAAGCTTTCAGGCGGTGTTGCAGTCATCAACATCGGTGCCTCGACCGAGGTTGAGATGAAGGAGAAAAAGGCACGCGTTGAAGATGCGCTGCATGCCACACGTGCAGCCGTGCAGGAAGGAATCGTTGCAGGTGGCGGCGTAGCCCTGATTCGTGCTGCCAAAGGCTTGGGCAACACCCAGCCGGAAAACGAAGACCAGAAAACCGGTATCGATATCACTCGCCGCGCACTTGAAGAGCCGCTCCGCCAGATTGTTGCCAATACCGGTACGACCGATGGCGCAGTCGTTGTCGAGAAGGTGAAGCAGGGCGAAGGTGACTTCGGCTTCAACGCCAGAACCGAAGAGTACGAGAAGATGACCGATGCAGGTGTTGTCGATCCTACAAAGGTAACGAGAACCGCTCTTGAAAATGCAGCTTCGGTTGCAGGTATTCTCCTGACGACAGAGGCGGCTATTACCGATGTCAAGGAAGATACTCCTGATATGCCGGCTATGCCTCCGGGCGGCATGGGCGGTATGGGCGGCATGATGTAAGGATTCTGCTGCAAAGTAGTTACGAAAGCCTCCCCGTTTTTCGGGGCGGCTTTTTTTTTGACAGAAATTCCTACCTTGACAGGAAGGTCGTTAATAAATCAGAAGTTTTCATATATCCAATGAGAGCCGTTGTATTGATAAGCGGAGGGATGGACAGCCTTGTTGTGGCAGCCCAGGCGAATTTCCTGGGATACGATATCGCTGCAATGCATGTCAATTACGGTCAGCGTACCTGGCAGAAAGAGCTGATGGCGTTCCGCCGGATATGCAGTCATTACGGCATCGAACGGAAGCTGGAGGTCGATGCCTCTTTTCTTGCGCACGTAGGAGGCTCATCGCTTACCGACAGCTCCATCCCGGTAGAGAATGCCGATTTCGATGCTTTGGAAGTGCCTACAAGTTACGTTCCTTTCAGAAATGCAAACTTTCTTTCAATGGCCGTGAGCTGGTCTGAAGTTATCGGGGCAAACAAGATATTCATCGGGGCGGTTGAAGAGGATGCCGCAGGATATCCTGACTGCCGCAAGGTTTTTTACGAAGCCTACAACAAGGTCATCCATCTTGGCTCCAAGCCAGACACGGCAATCGAGATCCAGACCCCGCTTATCGAGATGCGGAAGTCCGAAATTGTGAAAAAGGGGATAGATCTCGAAGCTCCTTTCCAATACAGCTGGTCATGCTACAAAAGCGAAGGCAAGGCGTGCGGGGTTTGTGACAGCTGCGCCAGGAGGCTGAGAGCTTTTCAGCAGGTGGGTTTTCCCGATCCGATTGATTATGATGAAAGGCCTGACTATATTTAACGGCATTTCCCAAAGCCTTGGCATTTCACGTTGTATCATTATTAACTCTCAATCACCATAATTACTTATGAGATCGGTAAAAACACTGCCTGCTGTTACAGCAGGGGAACAGGAACGGCTACGGCTCTCGCTCGGATTGATGGTGCTCATCTGGATGACAGGTTTTATCGGGTACTTTACACCGCTCACGGAATGGCCTGCCCTGTATCTCTATCTTTCCGGTTCTTTAGGCCTGGTACTTTACAGGGGAATCCATCATGGTGACTGGGTAAAAATGTACCTTGCAGGGGGAAACCTGAAAAAGTCGCTTTTCTGGGGCGCGATCGCGGGTGCAGTGCTTTTTCTGATGGATATCGTGAATACGGTAATGTATTACAAAAACGGCGGTACACCCATGGCGGAAATGGAGATTCTGCTCGTCGGGAGATCGCTGATATATTTCTTTCCCCTGCTTATTCTTGCCGAAGAATTTCTCTGGCGCGGCATCATGTTCTCCTCGATGGTTGACAGGAGGTTCAATGGCCACCTGACGGTGTTTCTTACGGCGATTTTTTATACGCTCAACCATTTTGCCGTTGCTCCTGTCGGCATGTTTGAACGGGCTCTTATGGCTATGATGGCTTTTCCGATCGGTATTATCGGGGGATACATCGTTCTGAAAACCAGAAACCTCTGGGGCAGTGTCCTGATGCATGCAATCACCATGATTTCCATGCTGCTTGATATTTTCATCGTCCCCAAACTTGTTTTCGGATAATCCTTGGGTAACAGACATGGCGCAAAACAGAGTTTCGCGATTGATGCAGGAGGATAGAAAACTTCTCATCGCTTACTAGATGCCTGAGTTTCCGGTGCCCGGTTCGACGCTACCGGTGCTCGAGGCGTTGCAGAAAAACGGTGTTGATATCATCGAACTGGGAATGCCCTATTCCGATCCGATAGGAGACGGTCCGGTAATACAGAAAGCAGCTCATGTGGCGATCGGCAATGGTGTTCATATTGCCGGTATTCTCGATATGGTCAAAAAAGCAAGGAATGGAGACGGCTGTGAAAAAATAACAGCTCCTCTTCTTCTTATGGGATATTGCAGCCCTCTGATGGCGTATGGAGGTGACTGTTTTCTTCATGATGCTTCCGAGGTCGGGGCTGACGGAATGCTCATTCCGGACCTGCCCCCTGAAGAAGCTGAATGTTTTCTTGACAGGGCCAGGGGGTTCGGGTTGTCTGTTGTGTTTTTTATTTCACCTGTTACACCTCCCGAACGCATCAGGATGATTGACCGGCTTTCGACCGATTTTTCATACTGTTTCGCGGTCAACGCGACGACCGGTACCGGCAAACTGGTCGATTCCGGGCGTGAAGCCGATATCGAAAGCTACCTGCACCGGGTCAGGGAGAATACGGAAAAGAAAATTGTTGTCGGTTTCGGCATCAAGGATCGCCAGCGCGTTGAAAAAATGTGGAGCATGGCCGATGGGGCGGTTGTCGGTACAGCTCTTTTACAGGCCATAGAGAAAGCGTCGACTCCCGGGGAAGCTGCAAGGATGACGGCATCATTTTGCAGAAAACTGCAAGGAGCAGAGTGACAGGGCTGAGCGTATGACCGACCATAACCCTTCTGTTGAGATAGTTATCCCGCATTACAGGGGTGACGTCATGCTTGAGCGTTGTATCGTCTCGCTCGATAGTACTTTCTATAAAGAAATGAGTATCTGCGTTGTCGATAACGGCAGTGGTGAAACTGCTGCGCTTGAAAGACTGAAAAAAAGGTTCGAAAGGCTTAAAGTTATTTCGTTACCAGTGAACAGAGGCTTTGCGGGAGGGTGTAACAAGGCCCTTTTTTCATCATCTGCCGATT
>JAKSDB010000220.1 GCA_022360415.1 Chlorobiales bacterium | reverse complement strand
CTGAAGGAAGCCGTTATCGAATCTGCAGCAGTACGTACACGGCCGATCCTGTTGACGGCCGGTACGGTGGTTATCGGTGCTATTGTGATTCTGTTCGACCCGATTTTTCAGGGGCTTGCCATCTCGCTGATGTGGGGGGCGATGCTCTCGACCATACTGACGCTCGGCGTGGTGCCTCTTACCTATTATCTCGTAGAGAAAAAAAAGATTACATAACGTTATTCTGACTGGAAATGAAATATCTTGCAATTATGGGACATGAGGAGACCCGTCCCCTGGTACGGGATCTTTTCAAGAGATTTGAAGTGTTGATGTTCAGCAACATGTCCATCAAGGGCTGTTATTGCGATAAAGGCATTAGCGGCCAGGCTTTGTGGCCGGCTGACAAGGGGGTTGGTTCCTATAACTCTTTTTGTTTTGCGATACTTGAGGATGACAAAGCAGAGCAGATTATCGCCGAGCTTGAAAACAATCCCATTGCCGTTGAGCCGGAGTTCCCTGCAAGGGCGTTTTTAATGAATGTGGAAAAAATGGTTTGATACAATGTACCTGAAACAGTTCCGAACAGGGGGCGACCGGAACTTCGGATATCTGGTTGCCGATGAAAAAAGCAAACAGGCATTCGTTGTCGATCCGTCCAACAATCCTGCAATGATCGTCGATGATGCCCGTGAGCAGGGACTCACTATCCGGTATGTTTTTTGTACCCATGGCCATTACGACCATGTCAACGGTAACGAGGAGATCGCCCGGCTGACCGGAATTGTTCCGCTGCTCTATGGATCAGTTTGTCCTGAAACGGGTATAAGGGTGGAGGACGGCGCGGTTTTTCCTCTTGGAAAACTCGATGTACGGATCATTTATACTCCCGGCCACACGCCTGATTCAATTTGCCTGCATGCTGGCGATGCGCTCTTTACCGGCGACACGCTTTTTGTCGGCAAGGTCGGTGGTACCGGTTTCGGAGCGGATGCCGAAGAGGAGTATTGCTCTCTCCATGAGAAACTCATGGTCCTTCCTGAAAACACAAGAGTCTTCCCCGGTCACGATTACGGTACATCCCCGCACTCTACCATTGGCGACGAAAAGAAAACCAATCCGTTTCTCATTCAACCCGACATCGCCGCGTTTATCGATCTGAAGCGTAACTGGGCGGCGTATAAGAAGGAGCACGGGATTCAATAAGGCAGGGTAAAAGATTGGCTTGATAGCTTAGTCCCCAAAGTGCATATTGCCAGCTGAAGACTGCCGACTAATTCCCACCTCTTTTCTCCCCTTCCCGGTTGTGGCGATTTGGATTTTTTTTGTACCTTTACTGCTCGTGCCCGCGCAGGGGAAGAGAGTTTTTTTGTCTCGTTATAGTACTTCTTGTATGAGTATAGATTATATGCTTGCAATAAATCATCGGGTAATCAGATATCCTTATTAACCAGAGACTTATCGATATGGATCAGCTTGTAAAATTACGCACGCAGCCTGTTTCTGCTCTGATGCAGACGGACTTTCATACTATCAAAGGCAGTTGCACTGTTGCCGAAGCGATTCAGTTAATGAAAAAGAACAATCAGAGCGGACTTGTCGTCGAGCCGAGGAACGAAGACGACTGTTACGGTGTCGTGACCGAGAAAGATATTCTTGAAAAAGTCATCGATCCCGGGGAAGATGTTCATCGCGATCCATGGAACACCCCTGTCTTCCAGATCATGAGCAAACCGGTAATCAGCATTAACCCCAGTCTCAGGATCAAGTATGCGCTACGTCTCATGAAACGAACCAATGTTCGCCGCCTGACCGTTATGGATCATGACAAGGTGGTCGGTGTGCTCAACATGAGTGATGTCCTCCATGCTGTCGAGGAACTGCCGGCACACGACGACAATGTTGCATTATAACCTTCCGTTGGTACTGGATTTCGCTTCTTTTTAACGTATTTGTGATTCATAGAAAAACGGGCCAGGCGGATGCCGGCCCGCATAACTACTGAAGCTGCGGCTGCAGTTCAGAGAAGGAGATTTAACTGTATGAAGCCATTTGATATAGTTGTTGTCGGCGGAGGCGGTTCCGGGCTCTATGCAGCCATGGAGGCCATGAAGGTTAATCCTTCACTGAATATAGCCGTCCTGTCGAAAGTCTATCCGAACCGTTCGCACACTTCCGCTGCACAGGGCGGAGCGAACGCTGCCCTTGCGAACAAGGCGAAGGACGACACGGTCGAGATGCATATTTTCGACACGATCAAGGGAAGTGACTACCTTGCCGACCAGGATGCGGTAGAAGTGTTGTGTTCGGAAGCCCCCAAGATTATCAGGGAACTCGACAATATCGGTACACCCTGGTCGAGAATGGAAGATAAAACCATTGCGCAGAGGCCTTTCGGAGGTGCCGGCAGGCCGCGCTGCTGTTACTGTGCCGACAAAACAGGACATACCATTTTGCAGAGCCTTTACGAACAATGCCTCAAAAAAGGGGTTTTCTTCTTCAACGAATATTTTGTTCTGAGTCTTGCAACCAAAGACAGCAAGTCGAGAGGGCTGATCGCGATGAACATGCGTACCGGAAAAGTCGAGGCTTTTCCCGCAAGGACAGTGATTCTTGCGACCGGCGGATACGCAAAAATGTACTGGAACCGTTCCAGTAACGCTGCCGGAAATACCGGTGACGGCCAAGCGATCGCCTACCGTGCGGGCATTCCGCTCAAAGATATGGAGTTTGTCCAGTTTCATCCAACGGGCCTGAGAAAAAGCGGACTGCTCGTTACCGAAGGCGCCCGTGGCGAAGGCGGTTACCTGGTAAACAGCGAAGGCGACCGTTTCATGAGCAGGTATGCTCCGGAGAAAATGGAGCTTGGACCGCGTGACCTTGTTGCACGTTCCATCGAAACCGAGATCCTTGAAGGCAGGGGATTCGAAAGCCCGGCAGGTCCTTACATGCATCTTGATCTTACACATCTTGGTGCGGACCTTATCAAGTCAAGGCTTCCCCAGATCCGCGAGATGTCAATGTACTTTGAGGGCACGGACCCGATTGACGAGCCGATTCCAATCAGGCCTACGGCGCACTATTCCATGGGTGGTATAGATACCGACATTTCAGGGCGTACGGTTATGGATGGAGTATACGCGGCAGGGGAAGCCGGCTGTGTATCGGTGCACGGGGCAAATCGTCTCGGAGGCAACTCTCTTCTGGATATCCTTGTATTTGGCAGGATTACCGGCCGCACGGCGGCGGAAGAAGCAAAAAAGTTCGAACCGTCGGAAATTTCCTCTGCGGAGCTCAAAGCAACTGAGGAAGAGCTCAGGGAATATATGAAGCCGACAGGTCATTACGAGCGGTACGGAGCCCTTCGCGAGGAGCTTGGGCATACCCTCGGGCAGAATGTCGGTATTTTCCGCGAGGCCTCGAAAATACAGAAAGGTATCTCTGATATACGGGAGCTCAAAGAACGCTTCGAGCATGTCCGTGTTTTCGATACAAGTGACGTGTTCAACACAAACCTCATGCAGGTGCTCGAGCTGAGGAATATGCTTGACCTTTCAGAAACTGTCGCCGCGGGAGCTCTCGCACGCGAAGAAAGCCGAGGTTCGCATACAAGGACCGATTTCCCGAAACGCGATGATGAGAAATGGCACAAACATACAACCTATACTTATGTGAACGGCCGGCCGGAGATTGGCGAAAAGCCTGTTACCATGGGTAAATACGAGCTGCAGGAAAGAACGTATTAAATTCTTCAGGGAGCGGCAGCTGTTTTCAAAGGAAAGCGGCCCGGTCCGGACAACATTCAGCAGAACAGGATTTATGGCAGAGCATAAAGAAGAGATGAGGGATATCACTTTCCGGATCAGCCGGTTCAACCCTCAGGTAGACAACAAGCCCTATTTTGACGATTATACCATTCCGGTTGAGAAGGGTATTACCGTTCTCAGGGCTTTAAACTATATCAAGGAGCACGTCGATGCGACCGTGAGCTTCAGGGCATTCTGCCAGGCGGGTATTTGCGGCTCGTGCGGGATGAGGATCAACGGCATTTCGAAACTTGCATGTACGACCCAGGTATGGGACGAGCTCGAGCGGTGCAAAGTGGATAACGTTATTAAGGTCGAACCGTTGCGCAACATGCTGCTGATCAAGGACCTCATCGTCGACATGGACCCGATGGTTGATAAAATGAAACGGTATTCCAACTGGGTCGAGTCGATCATGCCTGAAGAAAAGATGGGCCGGAAAGAGTTTCTGATTGCGGAGGAGGAGTTCCAGGAATATGACAAGGCGACGGATTGTATTCTTTGCGCTTCCTGTATGTCAGAGTGCTCGATTCTGCGGGCAAACAAGGAATACGTTGGTCCCGCTGTCCTTCTGAAGTCCTACAGGATGAATGTCGACAGCAGAGACGGCGCTCACAATATGCGAATTGCGGAACTTGTCAAGGATCATGGTGTATGGGACTGCACCCACTGCTATCGCTGTCAGGAGACCTGCGTAAAGAGCATTCCGATCATGGACGGTATCCATGGTGTGCGAGAGGATGCGCTGATTTCCCGCGGTGTCAGGGATACGAGCGGTGCAAGGCATGCCGAGGTTTTTATGGAGGACCTTCCGAAGAAAGGAAAACTTGTCGAGGCGACCTTGCCGATCAGGATCAACGGTATAGGATGGACGTTGAAAAACATGCTGCCGATGGCCTTTAAAATGATCCTGAAACGCAGAACCCCGCCCCCGCCGCCTCTTGTAAAGCCGGCCAAAGGGATAAAGAAGTTCCGCGAAGGGTTCCAGGAAATGACCGACCATGTCAATCGGGACAGGAAGGATCATAAATAACTAATCAGGAGAACAGCAGTATGAAACGGTATGCATATTATCTCAGCTGCATCAATGAGTCCATGACCAAGGAGGTGGATAAATCTATTGATCTCTGGCAGAACGATCTCGATCTCGATTTTGTAAAGCTGCATGAGAGCACCTGCTGCGGCGGGAGCAACCTCGATTATGTCAGCCCGAAGCATTTCGCGCTTGTTAACGGCAGAAATATCGCACTCGCCGAAAAGCTCGGTCTTGACCTGGTGACTTCATGCAACACCTGTCTCCTGACGATCAGAAGCGCCAAACAGAAACTCGATGAGTCCGAAGCGCTGCGTGACGAGGTGAACGGCATACTGAAAAAAGAGGGGCTCGAATACAAGGGAACATCCGAGGTGCGGCACTTGCTTTGGGTCCTTAACGAGGATGTCGGTCTCGACGCAATCAGAAAAAAGGTCAAGGTACCGCTGACGAACTATAAAATCGCACCATTTTACGGGTGCCATATCCTGCGTCCTTCTTCGCTCCTTGGAAAAGACGATCCGCTTGATCCAACGTCACTGGACCAGCTGATCGAAGCTCTGGGCGGTAAAATCATTCCTTACGAGCACAAGAACAAATGCTGCGGTTTCCACACATTGCTCGTTGCCGAGGAAGAATCATTGAGTCTTGCGGCGGAATCTCTCGGAGAGGCTATCGAATCAAAAGCAGATTTTATCGTAACACCATGTCCACTTTGTCACACTGTACTTGACAGCTACCAGTCAAAGGCTTTGAAGCAGGTAAATATCAGGAAGTCCATACCGGTTTTCCATCTTTCTGAAATGGTCGGGCTTGCGCTCGGGTATACGCCCCGCCAGCTGGGGATCAAGCGTCATATCGTGACGTAAATGCACCTCTATTAATTTATTGCGCGCCATGATTTGCTTCGTTGAACGGTACTCGAAATCCTCATGTACTCGTGTGTACACTCCGGTTTCTCTGGCTCCGTTCGCCTCGTACTCAAGTCGCTCATAGACAATTAATAGAGGTATTGTGGCTCTCTGTGATCGTCACTCTGATGGCCAGTTAGTTATAAACGGGTAGTTTTCAAAAACGCTCAAAAAAGCGTAGCTTGGCACTTTGTTTTTCTCTACGCTCGCCCAACGAGGATCACTGCTGGTGAGCGCGGTATTTTTTCATAACATCATAAAAATTCGCAAGACAGTATGCTCAAAAATGATCTTTTCCTTCGGGCATTAAAACGGCAGCCGGTCCCGAGAACACCTATCTGGGTAATGCGCCAGGCAGGGCGTTATCTGCCGGAATATCGTGCAGTCAGGGAAAAAACCGATTTCCTGACCCTCTGTAAAACTCCTGAACTTGCAACCGAAGTAACCATTCAGCCCGTTGATATCATTGGTGTTGACGCAGCCATTATTTTTTCGGATATCCTTGTTGTCAACGAAGCCATGGGCATGAATGTCGAGATCATCGAGTCCAAAGGCATTCGGCTTACACCCCCTATCCGTTCCCAGGTCGACATCGATCGACTTATCGTACCCGACATTAACGAAAAGCTCGGTTATGTTCTGGATGCGATCCGCCTGACAAAGAAAGAGCTTGACAACAGGGTCCCTCTGATCGGTTTTTCCGGCGCGGCCTGGACACTCTTTACCTATGCAGTTGAAGGCGGTGGTTCGAAGAACTATGCTTTTGCCAAGAAAATGATGTATCGTGAGCCGAAAATGGCACACATGCTGCTCAGCAAGATTTCACGCGTTATTACCGAGTATCTTTTGATGCAGATCGACGCAGGTGCCGACGCTGTTCAGATTTTCGATTCCTGGGCAAGCGCGCTTTCAGAGGACGACTACCGTGAGTTTGCACTCCCGTATATCAAAGAAAGCGTTCAGGCAGTGAAGACCAAGTATCCCGATACACCTGTCATTGTGTTTTCAAAAGATTGTAACACGATTCTTTCCGATGTCGCCGATACCGGCTGTGACGCCATGGGACTGGGGTGGAACATGGACATTGCCAAAGCACGCGCAGAGCTTCAAGACCGGGTTGCGATCCAGGGTAACATGGATCCGACAGTGCTGTATGGTACACATGATAAAATCAGGGCTGAAGCTGCCAAAATTCTCGAGCGGTTCGGCAAGCATACGGATGCTTCCGGTCATGTATTCAACCTCGGCCATGGTATTCTTCCCGATGTCGATCCGGACAATCTCAAATGTCTGGTTGATTTCGTTAAGGAAGAAAGCACGAAATATCACTGAACCTTTCCTTTTTTCTCTCCCGGCTCCGCTTTACAGGAAATAAAGCGGAGTTTTTTTAGCTTGGTTATATTCTTATTAGCCATGGTGTGCAGCAGATTAACAGAGGCGCCAAAAAGCTAAAGCTGATCGTCATGACCCCTCAAAGAACGTTCAAGCAAAAGCTTGCGCATATCATTTTTGATTACAATACCGTTCCTTCCAAGCTGTTCGATCTCATCTTGATCGGAGCTATCGTTCTCAGTGTTATTGTAGTCATGCTTGACAGCGTGCCGGACATTCATGCTGTATATGGGGATTTTTTTTATGGTCTGGAATGGTTCTTCACCATTCTGTTTACTGTTGAATACGGCTTGCGGCTCTACGTTGCCTCCAGCAGAATACGCTACGTCAGAAGCTTTTTCGGTATAATTGACCTCCTTTCTATCCTGCCAACTTATTTCAGCATTTTTTTCCCGGGGACCCAGTATCTGCTCGTTATCAGGTTTTTCCGTGTACTGAGAATTTTCCGATTGCTCAAGCTTGTCAAGTTTGTAAAAGAAGGGGAATATGTCTGGAGCGCGGTGGTAGCCTCAAGCCGTAAAATCCTGTTTTTTCTTTTTTTTGTGCTTATTACGGTCAGCATCATTGGTGCGCTCATGTATCTGATAGAAGGTGAAGAGCATGGTTTTTACAGCATTTTCGAAGGGGTTTACTGGGCGATTGTGACCATTACCACGGTGGGTTATGGCGATATATCTCCACAGACTGTTCCCGGCAGGGCACTTGCAGCAATTTTGATGATTATCGGTTACAGCGTTATTGCTGTGCCGACGGGGATCGTATCGGCGGAAATGGCGGCAATGAACGAACAAATACGCACCGATCTTGTCGGGATCAACATGTGCTGCAATATTGACCATGACCACGACGCAAAGTTCTGCAAGAAATGCGGCAAGCCGATCCAGGGGTCGGAGGGTGTTATTTCCGAAAAGGAGCGATGACACCGTACTCGATTTTCACCGGTTTGATTTTATAGGTCAGGACAGGGCGGTAGGCATGCTCCGAAACGCTTTCCGCAATGCTGCCGGTGATCAGGTGGGCGAATCCGGTTTTTCCGTGTGTCGGTACACAGATAACGTCGGCTTTCATGTCCCGGGCGAAATGCAGAATACCTTCTTCTTCGCTGTCATCGTTATAAACGTTAATGGTGTAGTTGCTGAGCTTCTGTTCTTCTGCAAAGCTTTCCATCAGTTGTCTGCTGAACCTGGTTGTTTCGAAATGCGATCTTGTGTTGATTTTAAGAAGATGTAAAGTGGCGTCGTAAAGATCCGCAAACTGCTGCAAAGAGCTGAACCCTTCAGCGATTTCCCCATAAAAATTCGAGCCAAACACGATGTTTGACGGTGCGAACCAGGAAACGGGTTCCTTGATAGTCAGGACAAGGCATGGTGCATGCTGAATAACTTTTTCAGCGGTTGACCCTACAAGAATCCTGTCTATGCCCTGCCTGCCGTGAGATCCGATGACAATCAGGTCGAACTGCTCATCATCGGCTTTCCTTGCTATTTTTTCATACGGTGTGTCAAAGTCCACTGAGTAGGCGATTTCGATATCCCTGCACTCTTCCCATTCGGCTGTTTGTGCGAGTTTTTTCTCGATTTCCTCGAGAACGTTCGTGCTTCCCAAAGTCCGGTATGCTATAATGTCAGTGATCTCGGGATAATCGGGAATCTCGATAACATGGTAAAGATGCAGCATTGCACCGCTTTTTCGTGCGATACTTAACGCAACCTCGAAGGCGTATGACGCCTGATCTGAAAAATCAGTCGGAACAAGAATTTTTTTCATGGCATAAAAACCCTGTTAAAGCTCACCAATAAAAGGCATCTCTATTAATTGTCGTGAGCGGGTTGAGTACAAGGCGGACGGAGCGGAGAAACCGGAGTGTACACGAAGTACATGAGGATTTCGAGCACCGCCCAACGAAGTTCGCGTAGCAAATTAATAGAGAGGCTCTAAATAAAGGTAAGAAAATACAGCGTATATAGTAGTAGTGATAGTAGTGACAAGTAACAAGTGACGAGAAACAAGTTGGCAGTTGTTTCCTGTTGAATTGTTGAGTTGTTGAACTGTTGATCTGGCCTGTCAAGCCTTATCATATCGTACTCGTACTCAGCAAAGAGGTAATCGTTATCGAAAAAGACTATAATAGGTCAGGGAACAGGTAGTGGGTAATAGTAACACTCCGCTGGTATATTGACAAGTGACGAGCTGAATGGAAAGCCGGAGGCAACCCTTTCATGAGGATGCAAAGGTGAAATTCCCGTTTGCCGGGGTTTTGCTATATTACTACTCGGTTAACATATATTTATCTGAATCAACACTGTTCTATGGAGGCAGACTCCCGGGATTTCGGAAACTCTTCCGTTACGGATAATTTCATGGAAGAACTTGCGCGTGCAAACCTGAAACTCAGCGCAGGTCTCAAGCTGAAGGTTGCCGAAACGCAGAGTTCTGCCATAGTTGCAATGTCCCGTGTTGTTTCTCGTTCTTTCAGTGCAGGCGGCAAGCTGCTGATTTGTGGAAACGGCGGAAGTGCAGCAGATGCACAGCATCTTGCCACCGAGTTGACCATTCGTTACAGAAGCAGCGTTGCCAGAAAGGCATTGCCGGCAATAGCCCTTTCGACGGATACTTCGGCCCTTACTGCCGGTGCGAATGATCTGGGTTATGACCGGGTTTTTGCCCGTCTGGTCGAAGCATACGGCAACGAAGGAGATGTAATACTTGGGATCTCAACCAGCGGCAGCAGTATGAGCGTGTACAATGCACTTCATCAGGGCCGGGAGTTCGGGCTTCATACCCTTGCCCTGCTCGGCGGGGATGGAGGGCGTGTCAGGGATGTTGCCGACCTCTCGGTTGTCGTGCCCTATGCAGAGGCGGCGGACCGTATACAGGAATGCCATATCGCCATCGGGCACGTTATGATCGACTGCATCGAAAGGATCATGGGGTATTGCGGATAAATGGCTTTTTAATACTAATAAACACTAAGGATATGACCGTAAAAACAATAGAGGGGACGCTTGATGCAAAAAACACCAGGTTTGCACTGGTTGTATCCCGTTTCAACGACTTTATAGGCCAGAAGCTTGTCGAAGGCGCGGTTGACTGTATTCTACGCCACGGCGGCGCGGAAGAAAATATAGAGATCTATAAATGTCCCGGTGCCTTCGAGCTGCCTGCAACAGCGAAAAAAGCGGCGTTGTCCGGCCGCTTCGACGCGGTGATAACCCTTGGGGCTGTTATCAGGGGGGCGACTTCCCATTATGATGTGATTGCAGCGGAAGCCGCAAAAGGTGTAGCGCAGGCAGGCCTGGAGACCATGATCCCCATCACTTTCGGCGTACTTACCACCGACAACCTCGAACAGGCGATTGAACGGGCGGGAACCAAGTCCGGCAACAAGGGGTTCGACGCGGCACTTGCGGCGATTGAACTGGTCAGTCTTTACCGGCAGGTTTGATTTTCTCTGCGGGGTACCTTATCGGGAATCATAAAAAAGAGCTTTGTTATGAGTGTACCGCATGGCAGAACGATTCTGGCCGGCATTGCCGGCGGGGTATCCATGAATGTGGCGATGTTGCTTACCTTCCGCCTTCTGGGGTTTGGCTGGAATGGTGAGGGTATCCTGCTCAAATCACCTCTTCAAAGCCACAAGCTCATTGCCGTCTGGACGGAAATCGAGCCGATCCCGCTGGTTGTAAACACTCCTGCACCGATACTTACGGGGATAGTTCTGTTCGGAATTATCCATGCTTATATCTTCCGCTGGATAGCTTCTGCATGGCCTCCCGGGACTGTCGGGCGGGGTGTGCGGTTCTCGGTCCTTGTTTTTGCAATGACTTTTCTGTTCTGGGAGTTTTTTACCCCATTCAATATGTTCGGGGAGCCGCTTCAACTGATTGCCCTCGAACTTGTTTTCTGGACCTGCATAGCCTTTGCAGACGGGATGACGATCGCGGCAATCATGGAAAAAAGCTAATACAGGGGTGTTTTTTTTGAGGAAAAATAAAGAGTATTTTTGTTGTGATTGCTGTTTTTGAAATAATTTTGCCTGAAAAACATAGGTGGAAATGCAACTATAAAAAGGTGAAAGAAACATGAAAATAAATACGGCTCAGGATTTCAAAGATGCCATAATTATCAATAAGGAACTGCAGGAAGAGTTTCGAGATGATCCTGTCAAGGCCTTAGAAAAGGTTCAGATTGGTTCACCGCTTGACAAGGATGTCTGGATTTACCGGATTGTTGTTTTGGCTTTGGGATTGACAGTTTTGATTAGTGTATCAGGTTCGATTTTTCTTGCTGCTAAT
>JAKSDB010000077.1 GCA_022360415.1 Chlorobiales bacterium | reverse complement strand
CTCAAGGTATATGCAGGTCCCGAGCACCCGCATACTGCCCAGTGTCCTGTTGAAATGAAGATTAACCAATCATAAAACTAATGGCGATGAAAGAGGTTATCAATGCAGTGGGCCGCAGGAAAACCTCGGTGGCAAGGGTTTTTCTTGTGCCGGGCAAAGGGACTGTTACGGTCAACAAACGGCCTGTTGATGAATATTTCAGGGACGAAT
Source organism: Chlorobiales bacterium (assembly GCA_022360415.1). Lineage (GTDB taxonomy): Bacteria > Bacteroidota > Chlorobiia > Chlorobiales > Chlorobiaceae > Prosthecochloris. The sequence goes on along the minus strand of JAKSDB010000077.1, from coordinate 1,243 downwards.
ACAAAAGGAACGAAGCGCTTAAACCCCTGGTGCTTTCCGGGAAACAGGACGAGTATGACGTGAAAATAAATGTGCAGGGGGGCGGTATCAGCGGCCAGGCAGGGGCGGTAAGCCTTGCCGTCGCGAGAGCGCTTGTCGAGATCGACGGTGAGAACCGTCTGCTGTTCCGCAAGGACAGGCTGATGACAAGAGATCCGCGTATGGTCGAAAGGAAAAAATACGGTCAGAAAAAAGCCCGCAAGAGGTTCCAGTTCTCGAAACGTTAAGGTTCTTTTTATAACAACAACGCATATTCTGCCAGCCCGTGCCAGCGGGTGACGTTGTACGGTGGTGTCCGGTGCGTCAGTACCGGATTCCGTGCGATATAGCAGGATAGAGGAAAAACCATTACAGCTATGCAGACACAGACAACATCAAGGTTCCAGCTTGAAGATATGCTGCGCTCAGGTGTGCATTTCGGCCACCTGGCACGCCGCTGGTGTCCCAAGATGAAGCCGTACATTTTCATGGAGAAAAACGGCGTTCATATCATCGATCTCAAAAAAACCCTCGTTATGGCAGAAGAGGCAATGAAAGCCATTGAGGCGATTGCCCTGACAGGCAAGGAGATCATGTTTGTAGGAACAAAAAAGCAGGCAAAATCGATTATTGCGGAAGAAGCAGAACGGGTGGGCATGCCCTATGTTTCGGAAAGATGGCTTGGCGGCATGCTTACAAATTTCTCGACAATTCGCCAGAGCATTCGCAGGATGAACGCAATCGACAGGATGGAGACCGACGGTACATTCGATATGATTACCAAGAAAGAGCGCCTGATGCTGATGCGCGAGAAAGAAAAGCTCGTGAGAATACTTGGTGGTATAGCCGAGATGACCAGATTGCCGGCCGCACTTTTTGTTGTTGACATCAAAAAAGAGCACATCGCGATAAAAGAGGCACGTTCGCTGGGTATACCGATTTTCGCTCTTGTGGATACCAACTGCGATCCGGATGAGGTCGATTTCGTCGTCCCCGCAAACGACGATGCCATCCGCTCCATCGAGTTGATGGTAAAAAGTGTTGCCGATGCCATTGCCATTGCCCGTCAGCAGTCTGCCGAAGAGGCAGCAATGGCTGAAGCTGAAGAAGCTGCGGAAGAGGAAAGTGAAGAAGCTGTTCAGGAAGAGAGTGCCGAGGATTAACAAATGCTTTTACCACAAAAAACCATACAAGAAGTATAATGAGCCAGATATCTGCAAAAACG
>JAKSDB010000390.1 GCA_022360415.1 Chlorobiales bacterium | reverse complement strand
TGGAGCAGCTTCGTAGCCAGCACACCGGGATCAAGGGTATTGACAGTAAGGCCCGTTCCAAGAAGCCGCCGAGCGTGCTCGAGGGTAAACATGACGTTACACAGCTTGCTGAACGCGTAGGCGTTATATCCGGTGTAGTGCTGTTCTCCCTGCATATTCCCGATATCAAATCCGGCACTGAGATGATCGACAGAACTGACGTTGATAATGCGGGCATTGCTTTTAAGCAAAAGGGGCTCAAGCAGAAGAGTCAGGTGGAAATGCGCAAGGTAGTTCACGGCAAAGGTTGTTTCAAACTTGTCCATCGTCAGTCCCCTCCGTTCCCTGTATACGCCGGCGTTATTAATCAGTACATCTATACGGTTCTGCTCCTCCAGAAGCTGTTCCGCCATAGCCGTAACCTCATGGAGGGAACAGAAATCCGCCTGCACGGTACTGACTCCGGAGCTCCCGGCAAGCACCTCTATTTCCGCCCTTGCCGCTTCAAGCCGCTGACTGCTTCTGCCGTGGAGAATAATTTTTGAGCCTCTGCGCGCAAGCTGCAAGGCCGCAGCCCGTCCGATTCCGTCAGTGCTTCCGGTAATGCAGATAACCTTTCGTTCCATCCCTGCGCCCATACTTTACCAATTGGAGACCATACGGTTAAAGAGGTCATCGACAATCTGATCGACGGCTGTTTCAATAGCCTCTTCCTTGCCGGCAAAATCGCCGACGCTGTAATCGTCAAAACCGTTAAAGGAGGTCCGGGTGAAAAACGGTTTGTTTTGTACCCTGTCGATAAACGAGGCACGGATAACGATAGTAATCCTGTTGGCTATCGCTCGCTCGGTTTCGCTGCCTATCTGGCTTGGCTCATCACTGAAAGATACTATTGCCGCTTCCACAAGGGCATCCGCCCGCCCGATATCGGACTCGATGCTCAGGGAGCTTTGTGATTCAATAGTGTCGATCAGTTTTTCCGTGAATTCAGCACCGAGCTGAGCCACACCGGCACCGGACTGCTCCTTGAAAGTCGGTACTGCCACAGTTTTGATATGCGGCGGCAGTGATGCACCTGTAAATGAATAGCATCCCTGCAAACAAAGGAACAGGCTCAGAAAAAGCGGTAGATAGGCACCGTATCTTTTATTTGTCAGCAAAATCTCTCTCCTTTTTATAGAATCCACTTCGTTCAAGAAACCAGGAACGAGAAGCCCCGTCCATTCCTTCCCCAATCTTTTTGCCTTTTGACCTTTATCTTTTGACTTAATCTTTCTCCCCTCGCTCTCAAGCGATCCAGCTATCCGGCCAACCCGCCTTTCTGCTAATAACTTGTCCGGTCTATTCTGTGAAACAGTTTACGAAACGGATAGGTAAAGAGCAGCCATTTTCTGCGTTTTCTGTCCAAAGCAGACAGGTAGCCGCCACTTTTACACCTCGTGCTATCACTTGCCATCTTCACAGCAAGCGATGCCGCCACCGAAGGTGGTTGAGAGAAGATATCAGTGATTGTCCTGAATGTTTCCAGCTGACGCTTCATCTCGGGGGTAGGCTGCACAACACTTGTCATCTCCGTACGTACAAGCCCGGGATGAAGCAGCATGATGGATACCGGAGTGTTTTTGTACTCTTCTGCAACGGCAAAGGTAAACCTTGCTATCGCTGCTTTCGATGAACCATAGGCACTGATATGGGGGGTATTCGATTTTTTATCGGTACCCGAGCCGGCCATATTGATAATTTTTCCGGGATGGCCGGTTTCAAGAAAGTAGTTCAATGCCGCTCTGGTGCCATAATAGGTCCCCTTCAGGTTAACATCAATAACACGACCCCATTCTTGAGGGTCTCCGTCGGTAATATTGTAGAATGAATCGGATATACCCGCGTTATTGATAAAAACGTCGATTTTACCAAACCTCTCAACGGCTGCTTCCACAAGTCTTTCAACATCCTGATAATCGGAAACATTGCAGACACGGCCGAATACACGCTGTTCGGGAAAATCATTCAGGGCAGCCTCGACATTCTCGATGCGGCTTGACGTTATGACAACCTTCGCACCTTCCTTCATGAAAGCAATCGCGATGGCTTTCCCGATGCCCCTGGTAGAACCGGTAATGACGGCAACTTTGTTCTCGAGTTTTCCCACGGTAAGAATAAAGTCAAAAGTGAAAAGGCAAAGGTTAAAAGAAAGTAGTCAGTAGCATGAAGATAGTTCCGGGATAGTGATGCAAGCGAAAAGTCATGCCGCTCCGTGAAATATGTTGATTTGTTGATTTGTTTATGTCCGCAGTGATCGGGCGAAAGATTTTTCGCCCCTACAAATCATTCAAAATTTCTTTCTTCTCTCAGCACTCGTTGCTCACTGCTGCTCTCATAAGTTAGCACAACAGCACTCTCTCCCTCATCCCTTTCTTCCTTTTGACTTTTGACTTTTGCCCTTTGACTTTTTACTTTTTACTTTTGACTTTTTATTTGTCGAGCATTACCATGAGTTCAGGGTGGGTTTCGGCATAAGAATCGAGAGTCTGGCCTTTCTCGATCGCGTCCCATGCCTGTCGAATACTTGACGCACCTGCTTTCGGACCCATAGGATGGCCGAAAATTCCTCTTCCGGGAACAAATCCGAAGTCAACGCTGCCGACCTTCCTGTAAACACTCTCAAGCGTCAGTGCCGAATCGCTTCCTCCCGGAACGGGGAGCGAACGCTTCAGGGAACCCATCTCGTTCAGGCACTGCTCTATATTTTCCCGGACCTCCTGTTCGGGTGTCATCATGCGGTTACCGAAACCGGGCATAATAATGGCATCGAGCCCAGCAAGCCGTTGCAGCTTTGTTATGACTTTTGTATGAACACCGTACTTTTCAAGCCGGGAAAACGCGGCAATAAAAGGAAAGTGACCTATCAACGGCACTTTGGTGTGCTTGCGAAGCATACGCACCGCGCTGAGTCCTACCGGCATGGTGTTCAGAAGAAGAGCGTTTGCACCGTTTGCCACAGCCACATCGTGCAGCTCGATCATTCTGTCAACCTCGTCGGTGATATTTGCAAGGTAGATTTTCTTATCTCCCGTCAGCTCTTCCGCCTTGATCCGTGCTTTGCCAAGAAGTTCAGTGCGTCTTCTTGTCGTGGACCATTTGACATCGGCCAGCATCTCATCGTCTTTCGCTATGTCAAGCCCTCCAAGCCAGCTCTGATAGGCTATTTCGGAAAAGTGTTCGGGTTGAAGGCCTATATTGGGCTTGACAACTCCGAAAAAAATCGGACGGCCGTAAGCGCCGAGCATGTCACGAATACCCTCGATACCGAATTTCGGCCCCTCGAACCTGGCCAGATAGTTGTCGGGAAACGAGATATCCAGTAGCTTTACAAGCGGGATACCGGAAGTGAAGTAGGTACCCTCTCCGCAAACAGCCGTGATGAGATTGGGAATTTTCGGGCCGAAATTTCCATGGGGATGGGCTATTGTAACCCTGCATGCGTGAATCTTGCCCGCTGCGGCATGATCTACCGGATAACTGAGCTCGGCCAGCTCTTCCAGCACCTGCCATCTGACAACCTTTGCACCATAGGACTCCCTGAAATCTTCTTCAAAACCAACCCTGCGCCACTGAGCAGTCGATTGCTCGCTGCAAAAATGGGCCAGAGAGGTCCTGATATCCCCTATACACTCAAGGTAATACTCAAGCTCAAGGTAATCAGCCATGTCGAGCTGATCCCGGTCTGCAAAAAAACCTTGTATATCTTCTGCGTTCATGGTAATTCGTTCAACTCCCCTCTACCCTTCAGCCTTGATGCTGTTGAAATAGTCATATGCTTCTTCAGGAGTAACGCTCTCATGAACAATCCGGTTAACGGCTTTCATCATTGCAACCGGCGCTTCACTCTGGAAAATATTTCTTCCCATATCGACCCCTGCCGCTCCTTCCCGGATGGCATTGTAAGACATGGTTAAAGCATCAAGCTCGGAAATTTTCTTCCCGCCTGCCATAACAATCGGTACAGGACAGGATGAAACGACGGTATCGAAATCCTCGGGAACATAGTAGGTTTTGACTATCTGCGCACCGAGTTCCGCGCATATCCTGCAGGCAAGACGGAAATATTTCGCGTCGCGTACCATGTTCTTTCCTACTGCGGTGACTGCCATAACCGGAATTCCGTAACGATAACCCCAGTCGACAAGTTTTGTCATGTTATGTATCGAACGTGTCTCGTATTCTCCGCCGATAAAAACCTGAAGCGTGATGGCGGCGACGTTCATGCGGATCGCGTCATCGATATCAACCGCTATCTGTTCATCTGAAAGCTCTTTGAGGATACTGGGGCCCCCGCTGCTCCGCATAACCACCGCTTTCGTCAGGGTAGGCGGAACCGTTGTCCGCAAAATACCCCTGGTCAGCATGATCGCATCAGAATACTGCATGAGCGGCACGATGTTCAGGTCAACCCTTTCGAGACCCGTTGTCGGCCCTTGAAAATAACCGTGATCAATTGCAAACATAACGGTCTTGCCCGTTTCAGGCCTGAAAATCCTTGAAAGGCGGTTTTTCATCCCCCAGTCAAGGGAACTGGCTCCTTTCAGAAAAAAACCGTGAGTATCTACCGGTACGTCGGTATAATAATTTTTCTCCTGTTTCACCTGATCTGCTTCCGGCATGGCTATGCTCCCTTATGCGTTTTGATAATGGATATATATTGTTATCACCTTAGAGTTGCGGCTATGTTGCCGCCGTCTACGGTAGTAATCGAACCTGTTGTTTTCTTTTCGAGCGCGAGATGAACAAATGCTTCCGCGACATCTTCGGCCGTGACTTCGAGCTTGAGAAGGTTGCCCGCCATGTACTCCCGGGTACTGAGCCCTCTGGCTTTCGAGCGCGATGCAATCATATCCTCGTTCAGAAGCCCGCTGCGGATCCTGTCGGCATTGATGCCGTTTGCCCGGATACCGTCACGGCCATGGTCCAGTGCATACTGACGGACCAGAAAAAGGGTCGCGGCCTTGGGCAGGCCATAGGGCCCGAAATCGGGTCCCGGATTAACCGCCTGCTTTGATACATTGTAGAGCAGATTTCCGCCGATCCCCTGCTGCTTCATAATCGTAACGGCTTCCTGTGAAATCGTCTGGTGAGAGAAAAAATTGAGCTCGAAACTTTTTCGCAATACTTCATCAGAGACTTCGCCTATTCTCCCCTGTAAAGCAGCTCCGACATTGGAGACAACGATATCGATCCCTCCGAACCGTTGACAGATTTTCCTGAATGCGTCCGCAACCGAAGAACGGTCGGTAACATCACAGGCAACAGCAAGGGTGTCCGGCCCGATTTTATCTTTTGCCATTTGGAGACTTTCATAGTCAAGGTCGAGAATCGCTACTTCAGCCCCCCTCTCCCTGAACGCTTTTGCTGTTGCAAAACCGATAGCCCCTGCCCCCCCGGTCACCATGACAATCTTTCCGGCAAAAACGTCATGCAGCACCTTCTTTACCTTGGCCTGCTCCATATCCCAGTACTCTATGCCGAACACCTCTTCCTCGCTGATGGATTCAAAACAGCCGATGGATTCCGCCTGCAGCACCGCTTCGGCCGAGCCCATGGCAATATCGGCGTTAACACGGGCGTCCCTGAGCGTTTTGCCGAGCCCGAACAGACCGAGTCCCGGTACGAGAACCACTCTCGGAAGCGGGTCGAGCATCTCGACGTCTATGCCGGAAGCCCTTTTCTGGCGATTGAAATACTCCGTATACTCTTTTTTATACGCCTCAACCGTTTCCCGAACCCGCTCCTTGAACCCTTTCTCATCCGCGGCATCAGGCGCGGGAAGAATCAGTGGGAGATTCTTTGTACGAATAATGAAATCCGGCGTCATGGCGCCTTTGCGGGCAATCGATGCAAGATCGGCGTTGTTGACGTACTCCATGATCTCGGGCGACGTCCGGAAATCGAGAATAAAGCTCTCGTAATCGCGGCTTTCAGAAGCTTTTTCCACAGCACATGCTCCCCTGATGACAGGAGCGACCGCTTCTACCGGAAGGAGGTTTTCCGGCAAGCCTATCGAGGGAAATGTCTTCATGCCTGCCTGATCGATTCTGCCCTCAAGCTCTGAAACGGCACCTATCATGAAATCGTATGTTTCCCTGGATGTTTCCCCGAAAGTCACCAGCCCGTGCTTCAGGAGCACAAGACCGTCCACGTTTCTGTCTGCGGCATAGATCTGCTCGGCAGATCGTGCCAGCTCAAGGCCGGGGCGCATATAGGGAACAATCCCGAACCTTTCACCAAGCACCTCCCTGACAAGTTTCTCTCCATCCGGCTGATTGGACAGGGTAAGCAGTGCCTGGGAATGTGTATGATAAATGTATTTGTGGGGCAGAAAAGCATGCAGCAGCGTCTCGATCGAAGGCGTCAATCCGTTTCTTACCATATGATCGGTAAGACTGAAAAGGTTCAGGAACAGAAAATTTTTCAACTCCCGGTTGGAAAAGCTTTTGAGGTCCTCATCAGAAAGATTTTCGCCTGCCAGAATCATTTGCAGCAGCTTCTGGAGAGGTTCAATCCTGACCGGTGTAAAATCATAGGCGGTCACGTCGGAGAGATCGAGCCCGCTTCCCTTGATAAACAGTACATTCACC
>JAKSDB010000264.1 GCA_022360415.1 Chlorobiales bacterium | reverse complement strand
TAATTCTCGACTCGAAAAAGCCTAAGATACCTGTCGAGCAGTTTCTCAATACGGAAAACCGCTTCAGGATGCTCAAGAAAAGCCATCCTGAACTGGCAAAAGCGTACTTCAAGGAAATTCAGCAGGAAGTTGAAGAACGTTACGCCACGTATGAGTATCTTGCGGCGAGAAAATTCGGCGGGGAATAGTCAGCTGAGCCTTCTTCTATCAGTCAAAAAAAGGGTGCTCGATTTTCTCGACGCACCCTTTTATCTTTATGTTGCAACGAATCCGGTTTCGTACCCACTGCCGACTGATCTTTTTCGGCTCTGTTACTTTTGACTTTTTCTTTTTGACTCTTGACTTGCCTCTTCCTTTCTCAACAGGTTTGCCTTGTCGAGACATTCCTTCTCCCTAGCAGGATCGCCTAACGCCTGATAGATTTCAGCGAGATGTTCATAGATCTCCGGTTCATCCGTCTCGATTGAGAGCGCCTTTTCAAGGATTTCACGCGCCTTACTGTAATCACCGGTCTTGTAGTACAGCCAGCCAAGCGTATCGAGAAAAACAGGATTATCAGGCTCAGCGCCGACTGCCTGTTTCGCGTACTTCATAGCCTCATCGAGTTTCTCCCCTCTCACTGCGTAGAGATAGGCAAGATTGTTGAGGGCGAGCACATTTTCAGGATCAACACTGAGCACATCCCTGTATGCATCGACGCTGTTCTGCTGTTTCTTCAGCTTGTCATAGGCCATCGCGCGGGTAATATGAGCATGAACAAGCAGCCCGGCAGGCATCCCTTTTTTCTCGTAGTCCCGTGCTTTCTCAAGCACTTCCACCGATTTAAGGTAGATACCCGACCTGAACAGCGCATACCCTTCAAAAACCTCGAGACGTAACGTGGAATGACCGATTGTATCCCTTGCCCGCGCAACGGTATAAAACACATGATGGTACTGCTCCCGGGCCATATAGGTTGACGCAAGCTCTTCCCATGCAACCAGGTTTTTCGGATCAAGATCGAGGGCCTTTTGAAAGTCTTCCTGCGCGAGGGAGTACTTTTTCCTGGCACGATGAGACATTCCTCTCAGGACATGAACGGAAGAAACGCCCGGTCGAAATGCAGCCAGCTCATCCACCATGCTGTAAACGGGCTCTCTGTATGAGGGATCATTCTCGGCCCTGAGCATGAAAAGCTTTACCGCTTCCATCTTCAGGGAAAAATTGATGTCGTCGACAGCAAAAAAACGCCTCAGCTCCCCGAGAAAAAGCTCCCGTTCCCCCTGCTCGATATGTGTTTCGAAAAGCGCCACCCATGCCGGAACAAAAGAAGGGGTTTTGTCTATGATTTTCCGGAATATCTCCAGTGCCTTGACGGGTTTGCCGGATTGCAAATAGAGTTCACCGAGTGTCAGTTGCAGCCTGTCATTGCTCCCGTTCTCTTCCATCATTTTTTCAAGGCTGTGAATCGCCGCCCCGTACCGCTTCAGTTTCAGTTCCAGCCAGAGCGACTGGGCCTGGGCGCTTTCATTGGAAGGATCAAGTTTCAGTATGCGCGCAAAGGTCTTAAGGGCTTGTTCATGCTTTTCGTCGGCAAGGTAGGCATGTGCCAGATAAAACAGGCCCCGTGTATCGGCAGGCTCCATCAGCGCAATCCGCTCAAACTGCTCTGCCGCATCGGAAAAAAGTTTCATATCAAAATAGATGCCTGCGAGCAGTTGCCTGTAATATTTGTTTGACGGATTAAAGTGAACCGCCTTTTCGGCGTAATGCTTCGCAGAATCAGGCATAGTCAATGCGACATACGTTTTGGAAAGAGAGAAATGAACTGCGGCATTTTCCGGTTCCGATGCAAGAACTTTCCGGAACTGCGCAATCGCAGCATCATAATCACCGCTGACTGCCGACAAGGAACCTTTTACAAACAGGTCTCTCGAAGCTTCGTCAAGAGAGTCGGCAGGAGCTTTGCTGTTTTCTCCGGCTGAAGCACTACCCATGCATCCGGTGAGAACAAAACCGGCAAGAAACAACAGAAAATAAACATAACGGGTGAGTGTGCTCATAATGTCCCGTTTAAAAAAACTGTTGATTTGTGCCATGATTATCTATGGAAAGTCATCACGAATGCCTTTTCCCGCTATACCATTAATCATTTGCTACTTTACTTTCTGCCGCCGCACTTTATATAGGTGCTTCTATTTTATTCCGTGCTCCAACTGCTTCGTCGATCCCGACCTGTCGGCACACAAACCCGATGCCGAACCCGATTTCCGATTTTTTCCTTCTGGAATCGCAGTCGTTATCGGAAGGCCGTCGATTCCCTTTGCCTATCCCCAAAATTCTACCTATTCGAAAACAACGGGCTCTCGTCCTGTGAACCGGGATAAGAACCTCTGAATTTCAGGAAAGCGTTTTTTGTGGCAACCCTCCCCCTGGGAGTCCTGGATAGAAATCCCGCCTGGATAAGATAGGGTTCATAGACCTCTTCAATCGTATCCTGCTCCTCACCAACCGACACCGCGAGAGAAGATATGCCGACCGGACCGCCGTTAAATTTTTCAATAAGGGCCAGCATGATTTTTTTATCCATATCATCGAGGCCGTCATCATCTATTTCAAGCGCTGCGAGTGTTTTCCGGGCTATTTCGGTTGTAATAACGGAAGCATCGGCTACCTGGGCGAAGTCGCGGGCACGTTTCAGCAGACGGTTTGCTATACGGGGTGTACCCCGTGCACGCCGGGCGATTTCCGCCGCCGCATTGTCTTCAACGGTAACCCTGAGTATTGCCGCCGTCCGAATGACAATCCGCTCAAGTATTTCCGGGGAGTAGTAGTCGAGACGGCTCGAGATACCGAAACGGGCACGGAGAGGAGATGTCAGCATTCCTGCCCTGGTTGTCGCCCCTACAAGCGTGAAGGGCTCGAGCTTCAACTGTACCGCACGTGCCGACGGCCCGCTTTCCAGCAGAATATCAATGCGGAAATCCTCCATGGCGGAATACAGATACTCTTCGACAGCCGGAGTGAGCCGATGAATCTCGTCG
>JAKSDB010000241.1 GCA_022360415.1 Chlorobiales bacterium | reverse complement strand
CGAGAGGGCCTGAGCGCTGTTCTCGGCCTGGTCGATTCTGCATCCCCATTCAGTGAAATACTTTTCGGCAAGAAAACGGTTGGCAGGATTATGGTCTATAACAAGGATGTTTTTTGTGCGAAGTACCTCTTTTTTGAGCTGTTTGATAACTCTGGAGTTATAAAGCGGAAGACAGATCGTGAACTCCGTCCACTCATTTTCTTTGGAATCACACTTTATGGTTCCTCCAAACGAATTGACAACGCGTTTGCAGAAAGCAAGTCCAAGGCCAACTCCGCCTTTTTTCCCAAAGCTGTAAAAGCTGTCAAATATTTTTTCTCTTTTCGAAACAGCTATTCCGGGGCCGGTATCTTTTACCTTTATCATGTTCCAGTTGCTGTCGTTTTCTGTTGAAATTTCAATTTTGAACCCCGGTTTTTCCTTGTAATGAAGTGCGTTTTTAATAAGGTTGAACAAAACGTAAAGAAAAAGGTCTTTGTCTCCTAAGAAGTCGAAGTCGTTTTTTGAAAGTTTTTTTACAAGGTGTCGGTCTTCGGAGGAGCTGAAACTGAAGTTGGAGATTGCGGAACCAATTGAATCTTTCGCCGATACCCGTTTGAATGAACTTGGGTCGATAGATTTTCCCTGCATTGCGGCAAGGATTGAATCGATGATTTTGTTTGCCCGCAAAACAGTTGTCGTACTTTCTTCAACAACGTTATGCAGGCTTATCAAGCCTGATCTGCTGAGAGTATAGTCTGAATCTGCCGCATCCCGGTCGGGTTTTTCCGGAAGTATGGACTGTACGGACCCCATAGCGTTAATGATTGCATTGAGGGGATTTCTCATTTCATGGGCGACACTTCCGCTAAGGCTGTGAAGCAGCGAGATTTTTGTTTGGTGAGCAATTTGTTTCCTATGGCTTCCAACGGCACCGCCAAGAAACAAAAAAAGAAATGTTGGAACGTACATCCACTGGAAATAAGTAAAAAGTATCTTTCCGTCGAGAACCCAAACAGTGGCGAGAGCGAGGCTATAGCCGGTAATGGTCAACAAAAAGATTAGCACCCCGTCATCAATAAGCATGATGAGCAGAAAAAGGGCTGTAAGATTTGATATAAACCACGTGATGTGCCATGCATTTTTGTACAGCATAAAGCTGAAAAAAAATGGCAAAAGAAACAGTAAGCCTATAAAAAAATAGACAGGGAAGTATTTTTTAAATTTTTTTAAGAGATGTCCATAAAAAAGGAAAGGAACACCAATAAAGGTGTTAATCAGGCGATAAATCAAGTTTTCATAGGGTTGAGGTAGCAGATATGACCAAATAAAATAAAACAGTGGAAAGCCAATGACAGAAAATAAGCCGACAATAGGGATGCTTGGCTCAGCACGTTCAAACGCTACCAGTGCTTTTGAGGCAAATTTGTTATAAAATGTGTTTTTTTGCATGCTTTTGGGGGTGAGCAGTCAGATATGATGGCCTGAAAATGTAGCAAGGCCAGTGCTTCAGGTTTTGTATTGTCGATAAAAGTAGTTTTTTGTTTAAGTATAGGATGAGGTTTTTTATGCGTAAAATAGTGTAATGTATGTTCTTGCCTGTGAAAATCTGTGAAGATCGCCCTGCTGTTCTGGTTGGGATGACAGAGGGTTGTTATTTCTTGACAGGTTGTATACAGTGACGCATCTTTTAAGTAGTATACCACTAATATATGTGAACCAATAATGAAAAAGTTCAGGTATCGATTTTCTGTTTTTTACATTTTTCGTTCCACAGTGAACTGTCAAACCACCCAACGAAGTAATCATGGTGTGCAAAAAAATAAATAGAAGTACCCTCAGTATGTGCCGGAAGTCTGGGAGGAGATAAAGGACGATGTGGATATGTGGGGGCGGAAGTCAACGAAAAGAAAAGGGAAATAGAGGGGGCAGCAACGCTATCGCGTGCTGTCTCAATGGCTAAAGCCATTGTTCGAACCCACTCCGTTGGTTCTCATCCTTCGATATAAAACACAAAACCCCGGATAAACCGGGGCTTGGTGTTTTATGCGGAGAGGGTGGGATTCGAACCCACGGTACGCATAAGCGCACAACGGTTTTCGAGACCGCCCGATTCAACCACTCTCGCACCTCTCCGATTAATAACAACAGCCTGTCAAGACATAAATTATTGCCAGCGCTTCACCCTTTCCTGCCTGTTAGAGAGGGTGGGATGGATTCGCTACGCTCACCCCTTCGGGGTTGACCTAAAGGTCAATCATGGCAGCTTATGCTGTCGTTCGAACCCACGGTACGAATTAACGCACAACGGTTTTCGAGACCGCCCGATTCAACCGCTCTCGCACCTCTCCGTTGTCATTGAATGTAAAATAAAAAAGCCCCTGAATAAAGAGGCTTTCGTGATGTTTATGAGCGGGAAACGAGACTCGAACTCGCGACCCCAACCTTGGCAAGGTTGTGCTCTACCAACTGAGCTATTCCCGCTTGAGGAGTTGTTATAATAAGGCTTTCAGTTTTCTTCTCCAAGATTTTTCTGAAAAATGATACTGCCTGTTTACTGCTTTTTCTGCCGAAAAGCGGGCAAACACACGGGTTTGACAGGCAGGCAGACACACGGGTCTGCCCCTACAATTCAACAACTCAACAGTTCAACAAATCAACAACTCAACGATTTTCTCACTTCAGTTCAATACTCTGCATGATGGTTTCCATATCCTTGTCGCCTCTTCCCGAAAGATTGACGACAAGAATGCCGTCCTCCGGCATTTCTTTTGCCCTGACGGTTGCGTAATGAACGGCATGTGCCGATTCGAGGGCACAGATTATCCCTTCGGTAGAGGCAAGCAGTTTCAGTGCTTCGAGCGCTTCGGTATCGGTTGCCGATGTGTAGTTGACGAGGCCCAGCTCCTGCAAATAACAGTGTTCCGGCCCTACCCCGGGGTAGTCGAGCCCTGCTGAAATCGAGTGCGCTTCGCTGACCTGCCCGTAGTCGTCCTGAAGGATTTTCATCATTGCGCCGTGGAGCACCCCTCTTTTCCCTTTTGTCAGGGAAGCGGCGTGAAGGCCGCCGAGCCCTTCGCCCGCGGCTTCCACTCCGACCATTTCAATCGCCTCGGCCTGGTCGAGAAATTCGTGGAACATACCGATAGCGTTGCTGCCGCCGCCGACACAGGCGGCAATGACATCGGGAAGCCGCTCTGCCTGCTCGATTATCTGCTTTTTGGTTTCACGACCGATGACCGCCTGGAAATCACGGACCATCATCGGATAGGGATGCATGCCTACAACCGACCCGATGATATAGAAGGTTTCTTCAGGGTTGTTGATCCAGTCACGGATGGCTTCGCTTGTAGCGTCCTTGAGCGTCTTTGTGCCGTTCTCGACGGAGCGTACCTCCGCGCCGAGCAGCTTCATCCTTGCAACATTAGGGGCCTGACGTTTTATATCCTCCGCTCCCATATACACGATGCAGTCCAGATTGAACAGGGCGCATACAGTCGCAGTTGCGACACCATGCTGGCCTGCCCCGGTTTCGGCAATGATCCGTTTTTTCCCCATCCGTTTTGCCAGAAGGGCCTGGCCGATGGCGTTGTTGATTTTATGCGCGCCGGTATGGCAGAGATCTTCTCTTTTCAGGTAAATCCTGGCGCCTCCTATCTGTCTGCTCAGGTTCTTTGCATGGTAAAGTGGGGTGGGCCGTCCGACATAGTTTCGGAGAAGCCCGTCGTATTCCTCCCAGAACGAATGATCCGCTTTGGCCCTGATGTACTCTTTTTCAAGGTCTGAAGCGTTTTTTATGAGCGTTTCCGGAATATATTTTCCCCCGAAGGTACCGTAATGCCCTTTTTCATCAGGTGCGGAATATGCTGACTGTTCCATAGTATTGTCTGGTCGGTTCTTTACGCGCTTGAACGGCTTTACTGCCTGATTGTCAGCAGGCCGGACAGCGCAATTGTTTTCTATACTTTACCTGTCTGTCAGAAGGACACATCGCTTTATTTTTTTTATTCCGCGATTCACTTGCTTTGTTGATCCTGGCAAGCCGGGATCGAAATCCTCATGTCCCGATTTTTCGGGACCCATGACAATAAACAGAGGTGTCCCTAATAAACCACATGATCCCGGGCAGCTTGGGCATGGCTAACTAAAATAATATATATTTAATGTTTTATTGGCTGACCCAAAGGAAAAATCAACCCTTTTCAGGCAGGAGCTCATTCCGGATGCTGCTTTCAGGTAAATCAACACTGAGAATGATTGTCATCCCGGCAATTTTT
>JAKSDB010000332.1 GCA_022360415.1 Chlorobiales bacterium | reverse complement strand
CCGAATAGCGAAGCACAGGAAGCACAGGACCGAAAATTTCCTCTTTCATGATCGCGGAACCGGGCGAAACATCGCGCAGAATCGTCGGTGCGCAATACAGGCGTTCCGGGTCAACCGAACCGCCGGTAACGACAACGCCGTCATTCAGATATCGGGCAAGTTTTTCAAGCCGTTCAGCTGTTATGACCCTTGGGTAATCAGTACTCTGCTTCGGTTCAGTACCGTAAAAAGTACCGACAGCTTTCTGCATGTTTCCGATCAGCTCTTCTTCCGCGTTACGGTGAACCAGCACGTAGTCCGGAGCGATGCAGGTCTGTCCGGCATTGAGAAACTTGGCCCAGACAATCCTTCTTGCCGCAACAGGCAGACTGGTGTGCTGATCGACGATGCAGGGGTTTTTCCCCCCCAGCTCGAGGGTAACCGGCGTCAGATGTTTCGCGGCCTTCTCCATGACCTGTCTTCCGGCGGAGCTCCCTCCGGTAAAAAAAATATAGTCAAATCGCTCTTCAAGGAGCCGGCGGCTTTCTTCGACTCCTCCGGGAAAAACCTTGATCGCTCTCGCATCGAGATACCGGCCAAGAACCTCTGTCAGCAACCCTGCTGTTGCAGGCGATTGCTCCGAAGGTTTTATCAATACACAGTTTCCCGCGGCGATTGCACTGATTGCCGGTGCGAGGGCGAGCTGCAAAGGATAGTTCCATGCCCCCATGACGAGAACAACACCATAAGGTTCACGGTAATAGTAGCTCCGGCCTGGCCGGTATCGTAAAGGAGTAAAAACTTTCCGGGCTCTCATCCATGACTTCAGACGCTTCAACGCGAAATTCAGTTCAGTGGTCAGGTAGTAAATTTCGGTAAAAAACGTCTCCGCCCGCGGCTTGTGAAAATCACTCTGCAGGGCATCGCAAATGTCCTTCTCACGCTCATTGAGAAAACACATGAGCCCCAGGAGCTGCTTTTTCCTCCACTCATATGTTCGGGTCTCCCCAAGCTCAAAATAATCTCTGAGCTCCGAAATCCGCTCCGCAACGCACCGACTCATGTTCCGTTTTTCATCATTATTCATAGACCATAGCGATTATTTGACAGCAACGGAGTTTACCGATGCCCCCTGAACTCAGAAAAGATATTTCTGCTGAATATTCAACTATCCGGCTTTTGCAACACACCGGCAATCCATTACTCCTTCGACGATTATGCCCCTCTGCATTCATTCATTACATTACGTGCATACTCTTTTAATGTATCAACAAACATCTCAACTTTTTTATTATGGAATGGCTGACTCAGCCGGAGGCATGGATCGCCCTGGCAACGCTTACCGCTCTGGAAATCGTTCTCGGCATCGACAATATTATCTTTATTTCCATCATTGCCGGTCGCCTGCCTGCATCACAGCGCGGGCAGGGCCGCGTCCTGGGTCTGGGGCTCGCGATGCTCGCCCGTGTAGTATTGTTGCTTTCCATTACATGGGTCATGGGCCTGACAGCAGGGCTTTTCACGGTCATGGGACACGAGGTCTCCGGGCGCGACCTGATACTGCTTGTAGGCGGGCTTTTCCTGCTGGCCAAAAGCACCCGCGAAATTCATCACAGCCTCGAGGGCGGCGGGCATATGAAACAACAACCGGGGGCAGCAAGTCTCGCTTCGGTGCTCATCCAGATCGCGCTCATCGATATTGTCTTTTCTCTCGACTCGGTTATCACTGCTGTCGGCCTTGCCGAAGAGGTCGGCGTCATGATTACCGCCATTGTGATCTCTATTGTCATCATGATGCTTGCGGCCAAATCCATCAACGATTTTGTCGACCGTCATCCCACAATTAAAATGCTTGCCCTGAGCTTCCTCATTCTTGTCGGCGTAACGCTTGTTGCAGAAGGGGCGGGTTTTGAATTCCCGAAAGGCTACATCTACTTTGCAATGGCGTTTTCCGTCAGTGTCGAAATGCTCAATCTCCGTTTGCGGAAGAAACAGGCCGAACCGGTTCACCTGAGAAAATCAGCAGTTCTCGAGTCTGTCGAAGAGTAACAGCTCCTTTCTTTTCAACATGGAAACGGAACAGACAATAGTGCCGGAATGTTTTTTATTCCGTAAGCCGAGTCTTTCAATAACAAGACACCTCTATCTAATGGGCACCTCTAATTAATTGTCATGCGTCCCGATTATATCGGTAGAGTGTCCCGGACAGGTCGGGATCCACGAAGCAATTGAAGCGCCGAACAAATAAAGAGAGATGTCCAAAAGAAAGGAGCGCACATCATGCCCACACCCGCACCGCTCAGTCATGAAGATCTTTACACACACTGCAACCCGGAAAGCTTTTCCTTCGCAAGTACCCAAGACCTCGACGGCCGGATAAAAATCTCCGGCCAGGAACGGGCCCGGAAAGCGATCCGGTTCGGCGTGGGCATGAAACACAACGGGTTCAATATTTTCGCTCTCGGGCCCGCCGGCACAGGAAAACAAACCACTCTCGAACAGTATCTCCGGGACACAGCTTCCGGGGAAGCCGTCCCGGAAGACT
>JAKSDB010000320.1 GCA_022360415.1 Chlorobiales bacterium | reverse complement strand
AGTTTGGCTAGTGCAGTAATCCAAGTAATGAGTAAGTACTGTGTCGATAAATATTGCATCTTTTTTCTTTTGTTCTTCTGGTAGCTGTTCATATGGGATGCAACAAGGATGTGTTTTACTTTCTTCACACTTTTCCTCGCCGTAAGTCCAACCTTGTTCGATTTTACCCTTCAACCAGTTTTCATGCATCATGGCACTGGACAGATCTTCACCATCCTCGATCATTTCAATCGCATACTTAACGCCATCAATAGCAGAATTCTTTATCTCTGCTTTTGTACTTGACCATGGTTTTTGACTGTTATCTCCAATACTTTGACAATAAGCCCTATTAGCATCATGGCATGCCTTTGCAATAAATTCATAATCGATTTCCATTTTATATATCCTCTTGGGTTGGTTTATGTGTACAAGATGTGTCAAGTACCGGTAAAATTTTAGCTGAACTTTTACGCAATTCATCGAGTTTAATATCATTGCCATCTTGTGATGTGCTGATGTTCTGCAATACAAGCTTAGATCCTACATTTGCATACCACTGCGCGATAACACGCAGTATTTCTTTTTGGGTTAATTCAGTCCATGGCCTGCCCATATAAATGTTATTTTTCACAAGAACTTCATTATCAGGC
This sequence comes from Chlorobiales bacterium, assembly GCA_022360415.1. Lineage (GTDB taxonomy): Bacteria > Bacteroidota > Chlorobiia > Chlorobiales > Chlorobiaceae > Prosthecochloris. The sequence goes on along the minus strand of JAKSDB010000320.1, from coordinate 4,025 downwards.
TTCATGTAGCCCGGCATCATGCGTCTATTCTTTTCCCACCACAACTCACATAACGGAACAGCCTCACTAAACAACATTCCCTTACCAGCATTTCCACACTCATCAGGCAAGCGATAATTATCACCATACAAATGATTTTCATTAATTAAATCTGTAAAGTGCGTCTCTGTGATTATATCTGTCATGGTATTCGCTCGTTCGATGTTTGTAATATAATAACCAAAAACAAAGCGATTTGTAAAGATAGTCAAAAAAAGACCCCTGCAACTAGTACAAGGGCCTCACGCTATCTGTGATATATTAAATCAGAATTCACCATCATATTCAAGTTTTGGTATAAAACCTTTTTTCATTGCCCACGCTTGTGCCTCGTTTCTGGTTTTAAACCCTGCGAAATAAATCAAACAACCTTCAAAACTTTTGTACCAACAAAAACGCAACGGATAATGAACTGATTTCAACTCAAGCAAAACATAATCATCGCTACAAATAATAGATTTCATATGATCTCCAATTTGTCATAGATTTCCGCTATTTTGTGACCACAGCACTTACAACGAAACAACAATACACTTGCACAATCATCCGGTACATATGCATACGGCCTTTCCTCTATTTCATAAAACCTTTGCTGTTGGCACTTTGTGCAATAAGCATATCCAACTTCCTCTACATGCTCTTCTGAACCATAATCAAAATTTATCTGTATGTTCATAGGTTCTTTTTTAACATTTGATGGCTCTCTTTCCATTTTATCAATGTCAAAAAGTGGACTTGCAGAAATATAACTACATTCTACGGGCTGGCTATGTTGGTATGTGTACGCCATTAACACGCCCATGTTTTTAAACAAATCTCTCATATTATAGCCTCATCAGTATAATTATCGTAATCGATATCGAACTCATCAAGGAGATTGAATGTAAAATCTTCGTTCGGTAAATCTATGCGTTCGTTATTCATCTACTTTTCCTTTCGGCGGTTCTGGCAAGGGCATCCAGTGTGTGGCCCAAGAGTGACATGATATATCACTAGAAAATGCATTTCTCGTTCCCCTCGATGCAAAATCAATCTCAATCCTCTCACGGTTTGAGATGCCATCTCTATCAGGACAATACAATACAACAATCTCATTGTGTGGCGCAGTTTCTATAGGTTGCCATTCATTAAAATTGTTTGCTTTGACCTTTTCGTAAGCTGCTATTCTTTCTTTTAAAGCCCGGCTTTCGTACTCTGGCTCAACAAAAGGACTGTCAGGGAATTGCATCCATGCTTCAATGTTCTCAGCCTTGATATAGGTTCCATCGGCTGTCGTGTAATCATAAGAGTATTCATCCGGTAAGGACCTTAAAACAAACCTATCTCTTTCTTTTGTTTTGGCGATAAACCAGTCATCACGTAAATATTTTGGTGGTTCGCCTTTACGCCATTCAAGTTTTAGTTCTTCACTCATTCTCGATCTCCCAAATGTATGCTTGGATAATGGCGTGGAGTTCTGCCAGTTCTTCTGTTTTAGCAGGAGCTGTAAAAAACGGCTCTCTTTCCAAATGAGTTAATGTTGCAGTGTAACTATGTAAATCTCTGCCATTGTCAGTCCAAGGGACTAATCCCAGTTCCCACCCCTCAGGCCTTATGCTTTTCAACGCGTCACGTGAACGGGCATAATCTGAGTATTCAAATTTATGAACAAGGGCAGTGGACGCATCTTCATCCCAGTGATCATATCTATAATGGATAGAACCACCATTAAATGATACTCTCGGATTTCCTTTGCTCAGATTGAAGAAAGCCCAAACCCTTGCATTTATTTCATCAACTGTTTTTTCATCATCAGGATCAACGTCCTCGATCATTTCTAGTATTTTTCTACTGTTCTGTTTATTCATCGTCGTATCTTTCTTGTTTGCTTCTCAAATTTGCGTATTTCTGAGAGACAAAATAGTTTGCTTCTCAAAAACTGGACACAAGGCCATAAGCCTTGCGCCTATGATTATTTATTAGAAGATCTGTATTTGTCTTCCGCAAGCATAAATCCGAAGAACGGATAAAGCTCTTTTTTCGCCTTCTCTAAAGACAGTTCCATAGCCTTGTCACTGTCAAAATCAGCAGGATCAACGCACGAAACAGATCCACGCACGCTAAAGCCATTTTTTAACACGATGCTACACACCATGCTATTCCCATCCATATGATGATGTTGAATTGATTTAATCTGTTCTTCAATCATTTCATCCGTCACACGCTGTTGATTGGCATTTTCTAGTTCACTATCACTCATTTTTAGTCCTTTCAGTTTGAGCTTAAAATATACTGCTATTTTTTTATTTTTAAAATAATTTTATTTTTGAATATTATCGTATTCTTAATCCCCGCGTTTAAATATACCTACATTATCCATTTCAAGTATTTCAACCGTTCCATCAAATCTAATTATTCTTGGCCGGTGATCTGTATTTACAAACAATGCCCCATCATCACCATAAACCATAACATCCCACGGCTGGTTTGATGATGGCAATATCGCAGTTTCTTTCCATCCTATAATTTTTCTCATCATTTCTCCATAAAGACTACATCTGGGAGCTTATCAAAACAATCTGGACAATAGTCACATTCAAGCGTGCCATCAAAATGCGCTCCACACTCACAACAACACCTATCATGATCATAACTACCATCAAATGTTTCCCGCATGTACATATCCTCAACCCAAGATGAAGGGCATGGATTTCCTTCAAAAAAATATTTATCACTCATCGACTATAACCCCTTCTATAGCTTTTTGCATCTCGTCAGGTATAGCTTCGCCCTCCGGGGCCACAATCCTTACACCCTGCCATTGTTTGATGTATGCGTCCTCAAGCGCATCAATTTCACTCTTAGCTTTGATACCCTGAATAATTTGTTGTAAAGCATAAATTAGCTTTGTCATGTCAGATAATGCAAGATCACCGGTGAAAACTAGCTTGTAAAGCCGTTTCTGCTCCTTGATAACATCACCAATTGTTGTGAATGCTTTTGGAGGCTTCACCTTACCTTGTGATAAGCAGGGGGGGCATAGGTCTCCCTTACCTTGCTTGTCAAGAGCTTGTTTTATTTTTGTTGTTCCATTTTTTGGATTTTTAGGGGCAAATTTTTTCCTGTCGCTCATTGTGTCGTCCCATGTTTTGTTATGTTTTTTAAATTAGCAATAACTTTCTTTTGAAAATCTGGAGGTGTCATCTTCGTGAAATGGTCTGATGATCTATATTCATTATCTCCAATCAATCTATCATCAGGGTTTAGGTTGTTTCTGATATCATCCATCATTTTGCTGACATTTTCAATTTCCTCATCGCTAGGAAAATGTTGCCGTCCTACTGGCGGTTTATATTTATCCATTGGCTTCCAATGATCGATGGTTTTTTTAATGTCGGCTGGCGTTGGAAATTCATCTTGTTCTTCAATCCAAATTGAAAACCCTCTGGTGATTTGTTGAATAGAATATCTTTCTAGCACCTTCATGAAAACGGGAATACTCTCCAAACATTCCTCTAAAGATTTATAAGCTCGTTGTGAATTAAAACAATCCCTGATCATGATCGTGATGTTCTTGATTTTCATGTTCTTGATTTTCTGCTCGTGGATCGAAGCCGGAACGGAGCATTGCATTTTCGATGGTGTCATTAACTCTTTCCTTTTTGGATTTTCTCTTTCCATTTTTTTTCCTTTCTTTTTGATTTAAAGGTTCGTCCCCCTGTGGGGGACTATAGGGGGAAATACTGCTACTGCTACTGCTACTGGTACTAGGCATTTTTTCGGAACTGGCTAGGCCATTTTTAAGTGGTTGATTTTCCTCATTTTCCCATCTTTTTTTTGCACCATTATGTCCACCAGAACTCAACTTTTTGCGTCTCTCACCAACGTTTTTTAACTGTCTCATGCACATTTTTTGCTCAAGTTTTGACCGTCCGACGACCAAAATTTCACCTTTTTCTATCAATTTATCGATGATTTTTTTTGCTTTTTTGGCTGTCATTTTTTTT
>JAKSDB010000287.1 GCA_022360415.1 Chlorobiales bacterium | reverse complement strand
GCATTTTACCGGGCTTATTCTCTCCGGGGAGTGGAAAGGATATAGCGGTAAAGCCATCTCCGACGTGGTGAACATCGGTATTGGCGGCTCGGATCTCGGTCCATACATGGTGACCGAGGCTCTTAAACCGTTTGCGCATGGAGCGGTGAACGTGCACTTTGTGTCCAACATAGACGGCACGCATATCAGCGAAACACTGCGGGGGCTTAATGCGGATACGACGCTTTTCATCATTGCTTCCAAAACATTCACCACCCAGGAAACTCTGACGAATGCGCATACGGCAAGACGGTGGTTTCTCGAAAAAGCAGTCGATGAATCATTTATTGCCCGGCATTTTGTCGCAGTATCTGCCAACCGGGAAAAGGTAAAGGAATTTGGCATCGACACCCATAACATGTTTCGTTTCTGGGACTGGGTTGGCGGGCGTTACTCGCTCTGGTCGTCCATCGGCCTTTCCATCGCGCTTTATATCGGATTCGACAGGTTCACAGAGCTGCTTGCCGGAGCCCATGCAATGGACGAGCATTTCATATCAGCTCCTTATGAAAAGAATGTCCCTGTCCTTCTGGCTCTTCTCGGTATCTGGTACAACAACTTTTTCGATGTGCGTTCTCACGCGGTGATTCCCTACGACCAGTATCTCCACCGTCTGCCGGCCTATCTCCAGCAGCTCGACATGGAAAGCAACGGCAAAAGGATCGACCGCGAGGGCAACGAGGTCGGATACGCGACCGGCCCGGTGATCTGGGGGGAGCCGGGAACCAACTCCCAGCATGCTTTTTTCCAGCTTCTGCATCAAGGGCCGAACTTCATCCCGGCGGATTTTATTGTTCCATTGAGAAGCCAGAACCCGGCAGGAGAGCATCATGATATCCTGCTTGCCAACTGCTTTGCACAGACCGAAGCGCTGATGCGCGGAAAAACCGCCGAAGAGGCGGAAAAAGAGTTGCGTGAGGCAGGTATGGCGGAAGAGAGGATTGCAGAGCTGCTTCCGCACAAGATTTTCCCCGGCAACCGCCCTACCAATACGATAGTTTTCTCGGAAATCAATCCCTTCAACCTCGGCAGCCTGATTGCAATGTACGAGCACAAGGTGTTCGTGCAGGGAGTGATCTGGGGTATCAACTCGTTCGACCAGTGGGGCGTCGAACTCGGCAAGCAGCTTGCAAAAGCAATCCTGCCGGAAATTCAGGGAAATCAAGATGCAGTCTCGCACGACTCGTCGACCAATGGGTTGATTAACCTTTACCGTCAGTACAGAGGCTCATAAACCTGCTGCGCAATTCAGGGACTTCGTTGAGTGGTGCTCGGAATCCTCATGTACTATCATGTACACTCCGGTTCCTGTGCTCCGTTCGCCTTGCCCTTGAATCGCTCGCGACGTTTTCTGAACCTCTGAAGAGCATGTGAGGGGTTCCTATAATTCTTCAATGAATTCGCCGATATTCGGGCTTTTGAGCATCGTGCTCATCATATCGTTTCCTGTTCGTAACTGCTTTTTTTATATGCTTATATCCGTTTGGGTATGAGAGAGCAGCAAAAGTGTGTCCTTTTGTCTTTTCAGTAATAACGCAGTATATTTTATTGTGCAGAGGAGTAAGTGTTTCTATAATACAGGCCACGAACAACGTCATATCCGTAAGGGCTGAAAAGGTTCAACAGGAGGAAAATTAAATGATTAAAAAATTACCGGAAAGCGAAGGCCCTTTTTTAGGGTTTGAAGTTACAGGAAAAGTGTCGTTGGAGGAAGAAAAGGAATGGATAAACAAGGTTCAAAGTGTGGTTGATGAACATGGTAAGATAAGTGTTCTGATTATTTTGGATGAGAAGGCAGGTTGGGGAATAGAAGCGGGCATCGAGGATTTAAAATGGGTTATGACGCACATGAAACAACTCAATAAAATTGCTGTTGTTTCAGAGAGCAGCATTTGGAAGTGGCTGGTAAACCGGGATAGTCCCCTCGCAAAAATGGTCGGTATAGGTGAAAAACATTTTGAGCCTTCAAAGATAAAAGAAGCCTGGTCATGGATAAAAGAGTAGGGACCTGACTTTGCTAAACCTTTATTGCCGGATAAACTCTTCTATATTGGGGCTTCTGAGCATCGTGTCCTTGTCGTCGATCAGAATAAAAGCAAGTGAAGGGTCCTGCTCGACAATGCGCAGGGCTTTTTCATGCCCGAGGATAAAAAATGCCGTAGCGTAGGCATCGGCTTTCGCCGGATCTTCCGAAAACACCGTCACGCTTTTCACTCCTCGTGCCGGGTAACCGGTTGCAAGGTCGATGATGTGGTGGTATCGAGTACCCTCATGTATAAAATAGCTTTCATAATCGCCGCTTGTCGCAATGCCGCAGGCTTTGAGGATGCTGAAGGCAAGCAGCGTTTTTTGCTGTTCCTTTTCAGGGTTTTGTATCCCTGAAGTCCACCGCCTGTCACCTTTTTTCCCTTTAACGTAGAGATCGCCGCCTGCATTGATGATATAATTATTAATATCGTGCTGTTCGAGTACCTTCCCCGCACGGAATGCCGCATACCCTTTCGCAATTCCGCCAAATCCGATTTCCATTCCTGTCTTTCTGAGGAACAGGGTGTTCCGCAGCGTGTCGAGCTCGATCTGCTTGTAATCGACCAGGCGCAGCACTCTCTTGATGCTGTCGGCAGGGGGTGGGGAAGTCCGCTCCTTCACGTTCCACAGCCTGCCGATGGGTTTGAACGTCACATCAAATGCCCCGCCTGTTAGCTTGGCGATTTCCAGCGCCTTCTCTGTCACCGTCACAACCGCATCAGGAACCTGAATCCTTTTTTCCCCTGCATACCGATTGATCTCCGAAACCGGACTCGCCGGCTGCCACTCGCTCAGCTCGGATTCCAGCTCGGCAATCTCCTGAAACGCCGCATCAAACGCCTCCTGCGTCTTCTCCTCCGCATCACCTTCCGCCACCGCCTTGATCTTCATCACCGTCCCCATCATCATCTTTTCCTGCTCGTAAATGCGGAGGGTATCTGCCGGTTCTGAGCAGGAGAGGAGAGTCAAAGTAAGTAGAAAAATCGGAAGGATATAAGTAAAGTTTATGCGCATGTAACGTCTATTTGAAGAATTTTTTTCGTTTTTTTTAAGTAACTGTAAGACAAAAAAATAAAAAGAATTAGAACTACTTCTTGCGATCAAGATGCAGATTATTCGTTAAGTCGGGAAACTTTTTTTGCTTTTTTTGGCGTTTGGTGGTTAACGATTGTTATTTTTCTGTTCATAATCTTCATTTCTTAGCTCTCAATTAACGAGTTGTTAATTCTCTATGCTATTGAGTCTTAATTCAGTCGATAAGCGATTCATTGATAAACGAGATTTTAGTTGTTAATAGCCTGACTTTGCTATTAATATTTTTGTGTCATCAGTATGTTTAATAAGTGATGTTAGTTTAACCTAATATGATTAGGAGAAGATTATGAGTAAGAAAAAAAATTATTGCAAGCTTTAATGTTAAGTCTTGTTTTTGTTGTTGCCGGCTGTTCTTCGACTAGTGGGTTAATAACCTCGCTTGAGGATTTAACTACTGAATCAAGAAAAGAGGGTATGTTTAAATTGCCTCAATATCGCGTGATATCTGTTCCTGGAATTCTTCCATTTGCTGATGCTGGTTCTCTTCAGTTCTATATGCCAAGACGAAAACCCTCTACATCAATAGGGTTGAGTGACAGTTATAGTAGTTATGTTTTGGAGTCTGTGATAGATGGTGAATGTAATCAAAATAAATTTTTAACAATAAGAGACAATTTAATGCGTTTGAGGGAAAAGGCAGAAAATTTCGTAGAAAGTAAAATTAATCTCACAAAAATCATTTCTTTAAACTGCACAGGTTAAACACTCAAGGGTTAGAGAAGAATTGGATTCTTTATATTATAATGTTCTTAGTTCTATAAATGAGAACGGAATTCTTATTTATAGCTGGAGTTATAATTCTTCTGAAGAGGGTTCGTTTAACTTAGGAAATGTGATGGGGAGAAAAAATGAAAAATACAATGGTTTTGCTTTGCTGTGCGGTTTGCGTGCCGCAACTCTATTTGTTGGAAAAGATTTGATAGATGACTGGGAGAAATTGAATCTTCAATCCAGATACAAAAATAGGTTTGAATTGACCACTTATGTAATGCAGGCAAAATATATAAGCTACGTTACTGAGTATGATCTTCTAGGAATGGTGGAGGCTAAGCTCAATGCATCTGAATTGTCAGAAAAAATGAAAAACCTTAATTCGATTGAAATCAAAGCAGCGCTTTCAAAAGTGTCTAATCTTTCTAATATGGGTTATCTTGCAAATATGAAGCGTAATAATAGAAAGACGGTGGATTGGTCTAATCAACTGCATAATGATGAGGTTAATGGTTTAAATGGATGGCAAACCTTTTATTCCGTCGAATCTGACTTAACTGATATAATAGAAATGTTGTCAAAATAAAGTAAAAAGAAGTCAGGAAAAATAGCTGCTTAATTTTTACTTAATAAAGGATGTGTTCGCCGGTATATATGTTTGATTTTAAGTTTTTGTGTTTATATTTAGACACAAAAATGCAGAGTTAATGCGATAAAGATATAATAAAGATGATGTATGAATATAAATTTTTAATAATTATAAATAAAGTATGGTTAGCCAAGAAATAAAGTTGACTAAAAAATGTAAGGTATGCGATAGCGAAATTGGGATCGATGCTAAAAAATGCCCTTTTTGTCAGAGCTTCCAAAATCGAGCACACAGAAGGGTTAAAAATTTTTTTTCAAATCTTTCAAGCTTTACTGTTTTAATAACTGCAATAACGTTGAGCGCTTCGTTTTTCCCAAATGCCTATAGAAATGTTTTTTATGAAGATAAAATCGAAATACATTCTGTTAAAAATAAAATATCAGGCGTGAAAGGACTGATAACTTTTGAAAATAGGGGTGATGGAGATGTTTTTATTAACGAAGTATCTTTTATGCCTAAAGACACTGTAAGGTTTCTAATTAAAGATAGAAATGTGATTGTTAATAAATGGGTTAAAAGAGGAGAAGTAATGTCGTTGCCTTATAGATCATTTCAAAAAGCAAATAATTATGATCTATGGCCATATATTAATCCAAGCCAATATGATAAATACAAAAGAAAGATTGATCAGCACACGTACGAAAAAATAGCTAAACACTACTTTAGGTTAGAGGTGTTCGATAAAGAGTATGGTGATCGAGGTGTTAATCCTTTGTTCGGAAACATCGATGTAGTGGCGACAGTTAAATTTAATAGTTTTCGCTCAGATGGGTTAGTAAAGCATATTTCATCTAAAGAGTTGTGGGGTCAAATACGTTGTGATGAAAAGAAAATAAACACGATAATAATGCATGAACAATAAAATGAGAATTAAAGCTGAATGGGAAAGTTCTATAGAGAAAGAATGATGAGTGTTGTTTATTAGGTTTAAAATTTGACGTTAAATATATAAATGTTTGATATAAAAGAATCATGCATAACGCGTATGAGTCGAAAAATAAAAGGCTGTATTTAAAGCGTCTTAATTTTTTTAAATACGTTCTTGACTTACTCAGAATTATAACCTCGGCTGGTTATCCTATTAGATATTATAAATAAAAGAAAATGGAGATGATTATGAAAGACTACACATTTATGGATGATTGGAATGATGAAGAAGTTGTAAAATTCAAAGAGGAGGGTATTGAACAGCAGGAAGCTTTCGGTGACAAAGCATTATATGAGACATTTAAATTTGACGAGCGCCCTCAGTTAGTAGCCAAAGGTGACTCTTGGTTTGACTATTTACCCGGCACTGATCTTATAGATTGTCTGCGTAAGCATCATGGATACTCTATCAAAAACTATTCAGAAGCTGGAGATACATTAGAAAACATGGTTTATGGAACTAAGTATAAAAGGGGATCTTTTGAAACAACGGAACCAACAATTTCTAAGGTACTACGAAAAATTGAGCAACTGAAGCCAAAAATCTTTCTATTCTCAGGTGGAGGAAATGACATCGCCGGTGATGAATTTGGTTCTTATCTGAATCACTCCTACACATATTTAAATCCGCTACGACACGAGTACATTGAATATATGATTAATTCTGTTTTTAGAAAGTGCTGTATGGATTTGATCAAAAAAGTCTCAGACACGTCTCAAGGTACTCATATAGTTATGCATGGATATGGCCATACGTTCCCTAATGGCGAAGGCGTGTCATTTTTTGGTTTTAGTTTCGCTGGGCCATGGTTACGGCCTGCACTCACAGCTAAAAGAATTCTTGACGAATCGGAGCAAATGCAAGCTGTGGAGGTTATGATTGACACTTATAACGAAATGCTTAAAAAGCTTGATGAAGATAATCCGAAATTTCATTATGTGGATTTGAGGTCGATCATTGATCCATATAAAGATTGGACGAATGAATTACACTTAAAAAACAGCGCATACGCAAGGGCCGCAGATAAAATCAATGATGTCATACTTCAAATTGGTTAATAATTTATAAGGAAGGTTGTAGTTATTAAAGTATGTCACTCTTGCAATAAAGCTAAGTATTTGAATGAGCAAAAAAGAAATTATTGTATGATTACGGAGTAAGGGACATCCTATAGAGTTCCAAAGACAATTTACAAACGTTCAAAAATAATCCCGCCAAGAGCCTTTAAAGGCATGTTCTAGAGCGGCGGTTTGCTCACTGTTGCAGAATCTCGTGCCATATCGTTATGGGAATGCGACATGCTGATAAACATCTGTCAAGGGAATACGTGGAATACGGGACGTTGAGAAAGCGCCGATGAAAACCGGTAGAGAGTAGAGAATGGAAGTTTCTTACAAGAAAGGCATAGCCAGCCATCATGGCCCCGAGTCATGCCTCGATCGACAGCAATGTGATGGGGAAGCGTTGACAGGGGAAAACACAGGCGT
>JAKSDB010000075.1 GCA_022360415.1 Chlorobiales bacterium | reverse complement strand
TTCCTGGACAGCCCGGAGGTCCGCACCGCCCTCCAGAAGATGCGTGGCAAAGGTATGCCGGAGGGTGTGAGGACTTATTTTTTTTGTGATACCTGCCGCCGTGCTGTTGTGCCGAACGATGGTGTATGCTGACATCCGGGAGAGCTTTTTGCCCCGTGCGTTGAGGAACAGGTAGTCCCCCGACTCGCGGTTGGAGATATTCAGCCGCAGCTCATGCTGGTAGCGTCGTACCCACTCGGTTGCGGCTTTTCCGACAGGAACGAGGCGTTCTTTCGATCCTTTCCCGAAAATACGAGCAAAACCCGCATCGAGGTAGCAGTTGCTCTGCTGCAGGTCGACCAGTTCACTTACCCTTACCCCGGTTGCATAAAGGAATTCAAGGATCGCCTTGTCACGCAGCCGGTATTTGCCCGGCGGTTCTTCCTGCATCGGTGCATCGAGAAGCCTGAAGGCTTCGTCGACAGTCAGTACGGTCGGCAGATGAAGTGCAGGTTTCGGTTGGTGAAGGTTTTCCGTCGCGTTGATTCCGAGAATGTTTTCGCGCACCAGGAATTTATGGAATGAGCGGATAGCCGAGATGTTTCGTGCCACGGAACGGGCGCCGAGCCCGGCTTCATGAAGCTCGATAATGAAAGGTTGAATATCCGAAAGAGAAATATCGACGATCGGCTTTTCAAGGCTTTGCAGATATATGAGATAACGATAGAGGTCGTTCCGGTAGGAATCCTTCGTGTGCGGGGAAAAATTTCTTTCGAGCGTCAGGTAGTTGATAAAACTCTCGAGATGATCGTTGTATGGTTCTTTCAGAACGTGCATTACAGGTAAAGTCAAAATTCAAAAGTAAAAAGTCAAAAAAGGCTTGCCATGTCTTGTGTTGACTCTATGGGCTCATACAAGCAAAAGATATTTCGCCTCTACAGTTCAACAATCCCGACATGCCGGGGTCAACAAATCAACGGTTCAGCGCTTCTTTCTCAAACGTTGCGCGAAACCGCCGTCAAAACCTTCATGTTGCCCCGGAAGGGTTAGAAAAGAGCCGGGAGCGGATTCATGCTCGTGAAAAATATTTTCAGGTAACGCTACAGGTGACGATTCCCTTGAGAAGTCCGGATGGTGTTCCAGAAAACGGTTTATCTGGAGCGCGTTTTCTTCAGGTTCTACGGAGCAGGTGGCATAGACCAGTATTCCGCCTGGTTTCAACAGCCCTGCCGCATGATCGAGAAGTTCAACCTGAAGAGCAGTCAGTTCTTCGAGCTTTTCCATTGAGGTCCTCCAGCGGAGTTCGGCCTTTCGTCCGAGGACGCCGGTTCCCGTGCATGGAGCGTCGAGGAGAACGGCGTTTGGCGGCTTTTCCGGGCGTATTGTTCTTGCATCTTCAGCAATGCTTTCTATGATCGTTATGCCGAGTGCCGCGGCTCGCTGCGTGATTTTTTTGCATTTGTTGGGGTAAAGGTCAACAGCAATAATGTGTCCCTTGTTCTGCATAAGTTCCGCAAGGAACGTGGTCTTTCCGCCGGGAGCGGCGCACATATCCAGGATGTTGTCGCCAGGAAGGGGGCTCAGGAGCAGGCAGGGGAGAGCCTGCGTCGGGTTCTGTACGGTGAGCAGCCCGAGGCGGATGAACGGCTCGCAGGCATCGAAATCCCGTGTCAGGATAAACTGTTCCGGCTCTGATACGCAGAAAGTGACCGACGCGTCTTTCAGTGCCGAAAACATGTTTTCAGGAGGGGTTTTCAGGGTATTGATGCGAAAAGCTGTCAGGGGAGGTTCATTATTGGAGGCAATCATCTTCCTTGTTTTCTCTTCACCGTAACAGTGCAGCCAGCGTTTGACAAGCCACTCAGGGTGTGACTGTTCAATGGACAAGCGCTTGTACAGAGGCTTTTTTTTAAGTGCACTGTCGAGTGATGGGGCCGATTCGGAGGCTATTTTGCGCAACACCCCATTGACAAGTCCGCTGATGTGCCGGCCCTTGTATTTTTTCGCGAGTTTGACACATTCGTCAACGGCTGCCCAGACGGGTACTTTATCCAAAAAAAGCAGTTGATATGCTCCCAGTCGCAGGATGTTTCGTACCACGGGAGCAGCCTTGTTGAAGTCATGACGGTAGTAACGGCTTATCGTGTAATCGAGTTGGAGTCTCAACCGTAAAACGCCATTGACAAGCTCGGTTGCAAGAGAGCGGTCGCTTTTGTCGGGCTTATGTCTGTGAAGCAACCTGTGAAGCGACTGTTCCGATTTTACGCTGCTGTTTTCTGTTTCCTGCAACGCCAGAAGTGCTATTTCTCTTGCGTTCATGAGAAAAGTGACGGGCTCAACTAATGTTTGAAAAAAGCCTGCTGTGATCTGAATCACTTACAATAAAGCAATGTAGGGAACCTCTATTTATTTGTTGCGCACCCTGATTACTTCGTTAGTCGGTGCTCGAAATCCTCATGTACTCTGTGTACACTCCGGTATCTCTGGCTCCGTCCGCCTTGTACTTAAGGCGCTCACGACAATAAATAGAGGTTCCCATTATCTCGTTTTTTGGTTTTTACTTGATTTCATACCAAACCCCGCGCCCACGTCCGTGTCTTGCTAAATGTCCCTTTTCAACAAGGGTTCGGAAATGCCCTTTGAGAGTGTTCCGGCTCGCTCCGGTCAGTCTGATAGCTTCGCCTATCGTGATGCGGCCGTGTTCACGTGCAAACTCAACTATTTGCAGTGAAAGTTTGGGCAAAGAAGGCATAACAATTTTTTCACGCTCTATCTTTTGTTCAAGCCGTCTGACCTGCTCTCTCAGAGAACGCAGGAAAAATATCAGCCAGGGCTGCCACAGAGGAGCAGGAGTGCGTATTGTTCCCTGTGTTTGTCTGAAAGCAAGATAGTAGGCTTCTTTGTTCTGCTCGATGATACTTTCCAGTGAACTGTACGGTACGTATGCATAACCTGCCTGCAGGAGCAATAACGTGGTCAGCACACGGCTGAGTCTCCCGTTCCCATCCTGAAACGGGTGTATTTCCAGAAAGACGACGACGAAAACAGCTATGATCAGCAATGGATGCAGGAGTGCTTTTTCCCGCTCGTTGGCTACCCATGTTACCAGCTCTTGCATCAGATGAGGCGTATCAAAAGGTGATGCCGTTTCAAATACGATGCCGATCTGTTGTCCCTGTTCATTGAAAGCAGCGATGCTGTTTGAACTGGTTTTGTAATGGCCTCGGTGGTGGGTATCCTTTTGGCTGTGTCTCAACAGAACCTGGTGCAGTTGTTTGATGTGATTCTCGTTGAATGGAATGATCTGCCATGAACTGAACACAAGATCCATCAATTCAGCGTATCCGGCAACTTCCTGTTCATCACGTGAATTGAATGATTGGATTTCCAGGTTTGAAAGAAGGCGTCCCACCTCCTGATCAGACATTTTGCTGCCTTCTATGCGAGTTGATGATCCGATGCTTTCAATGGTTGCAATCCTGCGTAAAGCAGAAAGTCTTTCCGGGGCAAGTGTCCCCATTGTGCGCCATGCACCTTTGAACTCGTCGATCTCTGCGATAAGAGTCAATACCTCCGGGGTGATGTCAAGGGTTTGTGTGTTAATCATACCCAATAATACATCCATTTACACCCAAAAGCAAGCTGATGACGCAATGGAACATCTATTTCCATCCAATTCTATGGTGACCTCTGCAAGAAAGAGAATGTGCCTGGGCGGTTTTTCTCTATGGATATCTACCTAATGCCCGTTGAGATGAAATGACTTGACGTTCATGGATCGGTCTTCACGTACCTACTTCGATCGGTTGATGAGTTTCTCGATCTATAGTTTCTTCACGGTCTGTTCGTTGTTGACGCTGGCGATGAAGGGATTAGCCAGAAGGACTGTCTTTCGCGCGTTTATGAAAGGCGGGAAAGTGTTTTTGCCTGGGGCAAGTACTAATGCTTGTAAAATAACAATCTCTGTTGTAGATTACGACCAATCAGAAAAGTTCTTTCTTTATAAGAGTTTTCAAGCTATCATCCAGAAAGGTGGAGGGAGTGGCCCTGAGAAGCCTTGGCAACCGTTGGTAACGATTGGTGCCAATTCCATCCCGGACAGCAAGTGCGGGGAAGATGATTGTGTATGCATGTTGTATATCCACACCATTTTCTGCCTCCTTCCAGGTTTCTCGTATCCGGCCCCTGCTTCTGGATGATTGTATTAATCATCTACTATCGTCTATCATGAGTCAGTCATCTCCTTCCTACCGGTTTGAAACGCTCCAGGTTCATGCGGGTCAGGAACCTGACCCGGTAACGAATTCACGCGCGGTACCCATTTACCAGACAACTTCATACGTTTTTGACAGCGCGGAACATGGCGCCAGCCTATTTGCTCTGAAGGAGCCCGGAAATATCTATACCCGGCTCATGAACCCCACGACGGATGTTCTTGAAAAGCGACTGGCGGCTCTTGAGGGAGGTAAAGCCGGGCTGGCAGTTGCAAGCGGTCATTCAGCGCAGTTCATTGCATTGACGAATCTCTGCCAGGCCGGGGATTCGATTGTGTCTTCCAGTTTTCTCTATGGAGGTACCTATAACCAGTTCAAGGTATCCCTGCCAAGGCTGGGTATCGATGTCAGGTTTGCCGGGAACCTTGAACCGGAAACCTTCGAAGGTTTGATTGACGAAACAACAAAGGCCCTCTATCTTGAGTCGATAGGTAATCCCGCATTTCACATTCCGGATTTCGAAGCGATTGCAAGGGTGGCACATGACAACGGCATTCCTCTTGTTGTCGACAACACGTTCGGCTGTGCGGGATATCTTTGCAGACCGATCGATCATGGTGCGGATATAGTAGTCGGCTCGGCTACAAAATGGATCGGCGGCCACGGAACATCGATGGGCGGGATTATTGTCGATGCCGGGTCTTTCGACTGGAGCAGCGGAAAGTTTCCTGTTTTTACAGAGCCTTCGCCCGGGTACAATGGCCTGAAGTTTCACGAAACGTTTGGTGACCTTGCTTTTATCGTACGTGCAAGGGTCGAAGGTCTTCGGGATTTCGGTCCGGTTGCCAGCCCATTCAACTCATTTATGCTGCTGCAGGGGCTTGAAACTCTTTCGCTGCGTGCCCAGCGCCACACTGACAACGCAATGGCGCTTGCGCTCTGGCTGCGGGACCACCCTGCGGTTCACTGGGTAAACTACCCCGGGTTCTCCAGCCATCCGACGCACGAGAATGCAAAAAAATACCTTGACAACGGCTTCGGGAGTGTACTTACTTTTGGGGTCAAAAAAGGATATGGCGGTGCAGTGCGATTTATCAACGGTGTAAAACTGGCCAGTCATCTTGCCAATGTCGGTGACGCAAAGACGCTGGTGATCCATCCCGCTTCAACCACGCACCAGCAGCTTACCGCGGAGGAACAGGCTGCGGCCGGGGTGAGCAGGGATATGATCCGGGTATCGGTCGGCATCGAGCATATAGAGGATATAAAGATGGATTTTGAACAGGCATTCTCTGAATGACACCGCTATTAATTTGTTGCGCGCCATGATTACTTCGTTGGCCGGTGCTCGAAATCCTCATGTACTCGCGTGTACACTCCGGTTTCTGTGCTCCGTCCGCCTTGTAGCGCTCACGACAATTAATAGCGGTGCCAAGAACAATGAAGCATAAACTTTGAAAACGATCAACAGTGAATGGAGCATATCGATATCATATCTGAGAAGACAGGGTTTTTTGTAAGCCGTAAACCGTTCAGCCTCGAACTGGGGGACGAGTTGCCCGAAACGACTATCGCGTATCGTACCTGGGGGTCTTTGAATCGGGAACGGAACAATGTCGTCCTCGTCTGCCATGCTCTTACCGGTTCTGCCGATGCCGATGTCTGGTGGGACGGAATGTTCGGTGAAGCGATGGGGTTTGACGATACGAAGGATTTTATTATTTGCAGCAATGTGCTTGGGAGTTGTTACGGTACGACCGGCCCGCTCTCCCTGAATCCTTTGACGGGCAAGCGCTACGGCCCTGATTTTCCCGCTGTTACCATACGTGACATGGTCAGGCTGCAACGGCTGTTGCTTGAACAACTGGGGGTCGAACAGGTCAAGCTGGTTGTCGGTGCTTCGCTCGGGGGAATGCAGGTGCTGGAGTGGGGCTGCATGTTCCCCGACAAGGTGCGCGCGCTCATGCCCATGGGCATATCCGGAAGACATTCGGCATGGTGTATCGCACAGAGCGAGGCACAGCGTCAGGCTATTATTGCCGACCGCGACTGGAAGGAAGGATGGTACGAGCCTCAGGCGCAACCGGCAAGAGGTCTGGCGGCAGCACGCATGATGGCCATGTGTTCATACAGGAGCTTCGATAACTTTCAGGAGCGTTTCGGACGCGACAAAAGGGATGACGCTACCTTTCAGGCGGAAAGCTATCTCCGCTATCAGGGTGAGAAGCTCGTCAACCGCTTTGACGCCAATACCGACATCACCGTTACGCGAGCTATGGATTCACACGACCTTTCACGCGGAAGAGGGGAGTACAACCGGGTGCTCGAATCGATTACCATGCCGGTCAAAGTGCTTTCCATCACGTCGGATATTCTTTACCCGAAAGAGGAGCAGGAGGAGTTGGCGCACCATATCCCCGACAGCCGTATCGAGTACCTCCATGAATCATACGGCCACGACGCTTTCCTGATCGAAGTGGACAAAGTCAGCCGGTTGGTGAAGGAGTTCAGGGATGAGGTTACCGCCAAGGATTCATCAGCCGCTTAAAGGCACCTTTAGAATAGCCCTTTTGCCCAATTTCTGCGTCGTGTTCAGACTTCCGATGCTCACGTATTCATACATACGCTCCGCTTCGGCTTCTGATCACTCCTTGAACTTGAACAAAATGCCTTATTCTCAAGGCGCCTTT
>JAKSDB010000027.1 GCA_022360415.1 Chlorobiales bacterium | reverse complement strand
GTTGCCATGTCGCTTCTGAAATCATCGCAGAGGTTTGATTTTTTCCTTGAAAAAGCAACCGAGCTTGGCGTTACCGGAGTTGTACCCATGATAACCGGACGAACGGTTTCACAGCCGAAAGCGGGAAGAACCGGCAGTAAAATGCAGCGTTGGAAAAAAGTTCTTGTCTCGGCTTCGCTTCAGTCAAAAAGATACCGTTTCCCCCGGATTGCAGGGCCGCTACAGTTTGAAGAAGTGCTGCGTCTCGATGGGTATGATATGAAACTGATGCCTTACGAGTCTTCCGGCATGAAACCCGGGGCATCGTTTACCGGAAAAAATGTGTTGTTTATTGTTGGCGGTGAGGGCGGTTTCACAGGGGAGGAGGTTGAGCGGGCACGCGAGTCGGGTTTTACCGACATTTCGTTCGGACGCTCGATTCTGCGAGCTGAAACCGCCGGTGTTTTTGCTGTTGCCATGGTGCGTTCGCATGTTGTCGCGAACGATGGTCCGGAAAAATGGATGTAATGTAGACATTATGCAGAAAACGATTCTCAACAATATCATACTCCTGGTTTTTGTCCTTGTTATCTCGGTGATTTTTGTTTCCATGATCTCCAATTTTCTCATGGTTATCCTGATTGCCGCGATTTTTTCAGGGCTGGCGATGCCGCTGAACAGATGGTTCGAAAAACTGTTCAGGGGAAAGAAAAATTTCAGCGCCGCCATGACGCTGCTTACCGTAGCAATTATCCTGATTTTTCCTTTACTGGCCTTGCTCGGTATTGTTGCCGGACAGGCGATCAAGGTGAGCCGTTCAGTCGGACCATGGATTGAAGCAAGGCTTGAAGAACCGACGGCTTTGCCGGATATTATCGACTCGCTTCCCTATTCCGGAACGATCATCGAATACAGCGACGAAATCCTGCAACGTCTTGGCGAGCTGGTCGGCAAGATGAGCTCTTTCCTGTTCGACAACATTTCCTCCTTCACTCTTTCGACAGTGCACACCCTCTTTATGATGTTTGTGTTTTTCTATACCATGTTTTTTCTCCTCAGGGACGGCAGGGAATTTCTCGAAAGAATCATCTACTATCTTCCGCTGAGTGAACGCGACCAGTCTCGTATGCTTGATAAGTTCACCTCGGTGACCGGAGCGACCATCAGAGGAACATTTGTTATCGGTATTATCCAGGGAACCCTTGCAGGGATTGCTTTGGGAGTTGCCGGTATAGAAAGTGCCGTGTTCTGGGGCGCAGTCATGACGGTGCTGTCGATTATTCCGGTCATAGGCTCGGGGCTTGTGTGGGGGCCCGCAGTCATCTACCTCTACGCGACCGGAGAGTACATGAGTGCAACAGGCCTTTTGCTGTTCTGCGGTCTGCTTGTCAGCAGTATCGATAATGTTCTCAGGCCGATCCTTGTCGGGAGGGATACCAAAATGCATGAGCTTCTGATCTTTTTCGGTACGTTCGGGGGCATCAGTCTTTTCGGCATTGCGGGTTTCATCGTAGGCCCCATCATTGCCGCCCTGTTTATCACGGTCTGGGAGATTTACGGCGAGACATTCAGGGAGTATCTCAAGCTGCTGAAAAGCCCGGAACCCTGTGATGATCCGGGAGACGAGGTTACCTACTGAACGTTTTTTAGAGCGCCTTTACATGGCTGCCGTGTTCTGTTGTTACAGTAAGGTGACGACGAGCACTCTTTTCGTGACTGTTTTTAGATTCTGAAAACCTGTACTGTATCGAAGTGCTATGACAAAATTCCCAATAGTACGTGTTCTGTTCCTTCTCCTGCTTCTTGCCGGCGGCATGCTGTTTCCCGGGCAGGCATTTTCTTCTGCAAAACCGGTTGCGGCCACGGACAGTCTTGATTTTGACCGGGAAATCGATTCATATATCCTCAAGGATATCAGCATGTCACGGGTACTTCTGTCAAAAAACCCCTGGCAACGTATACAGCCCGCGAGTCTGACGAAAATATTGAGCGCGATCATAGCAATTGAGAGCGGCAAACTTGGAGATGTGGTTGTGATCCCTGAAGAAGCGACAATTGTGGAGCCGGCCAAAGCAGGTTTTGAACCGGGAGAGAAAATACGCCTTGTCGATCTTGTCAAGGCCTCGATGGTACGGTCGAGCAATGACGCGGCGTTCGCGATTGCTCTCTATCTTGGCGGCAGTGTCGGCGGTTTTGCCGATATAATGAACCGCAAGGCGAGAAGATTAGGAATGATGCATTCCCATTTTACCAATCCCGCGGGTTATGACAGAGATCTTTATGCGGGGCATTATTCAACAGCAGGTGACCTTATGATGCTTACCGAATATGCGATCGGCAACGAAATTTTCAATCGTATTGCCTCACTTGATTCCGTGTCTTTTTACGACCGGAAAACAAAGAAAAAATATTCCCTCAAATCAAGCAACAAACTTCTTGAAACATACCCATACGCCGTCGGTATCAAAACAGGCTATACCCTGAAAGCGGGAAGGTGCCTCATTGCCAGGGCAAAAAAGAAAAACCGGGATATAGTTCTTGTGATGCTCAAGGCGGGGGACAAACGTTGGAGGCTGGCCGAGAAAATGCTTGACCAGGCTTTTGAGGAAAGTGGGCCGGAGAGGGTTTCCTATCGTCCGGAAAAAAGGCCGGAGGTGCAGTCGCTTATCCTCATGGACGACGAAACTCAGTGATAGAAGGCAAAGGTCAACCAGCCATTATTCATTCACCCGGACTGCTTCTTCGGTGGAGAAGAAGAACGAGGATTCTATCTGCGCGTTGTCGTTCGAGTCCGATCCATGTACAATATTCTCGCCTTTGCTGTCAGCATAGAGCTT
>JAKSDB010000414.1 GCA_022360415.1 Chlorobiales bacterium | reverse complement strand
GACAGGCAAAAAACAAGAATCGCAGTTGAGCCATGAAGGATGACAGTATAGAGCCGTACAAAGGAGCGATCATACAGCAAGGCCCGAAAAGCAACAGGGTCTACCTGATGAAGTTCGGGGACGCAAATCCTGACGAACTTGCTATCAGCCTGAAACAGTTTGCCGAAGAGAGGGGATACACGAAAATAGTTGCAAAAGTACCTGCCTCGTCAGCCACCGGCTTTCTGCAGCAGGGCTATGTGAAAGAGGCGGATATCCCGGGCTACTACAACGGTTGTGAAGCTGTCCTGTTTTTGTGCTTGTATACCGATCCTGAAAGGCAAAAGCTTCGAAACGCCGACCAGATAAGGCATAACATCATGCTTGCCGAAAACATGCGTGACAAACCTCATCCGTCCCTGCCGGAAGGGTTTAGTCTGAACGTTTGCAGGCCTGAACACACGGAAGCCATGAGCAGGCTGTATAAGACGGTTTTCCCTTCATATCCATTCCCCATCGGTGATACGGCCTATATTCTCAAAACCATGAAAACCAGCGTCTTCTATGTAGGAGCGGTGCACAATGGCATGTTTGTCTCCCTTGCCTCCGCTGAAATGGACATGGAGAACGCAAATGTTGAGATGACTGATTTTGCAACCTTGCCTGAATGGCGGGGACGAAGTCTGGCGATACTCTTGCTGGAAAAGATGGAGCATACAATGAAGAATCGGGGAATCAAAACAGCTTACACCATCGCACGTGCTGTCTCACTTGGCATGAACATTACTTTTGCCCGGGCAGGCTACACCTTTAGCGGTACCCTTATCAACAACACCAATATATCCGGTAGTATCGAAAGCATGAACATCTGGTACAAGCCCCTCTGAGCAACTGCAGTTTCTGGGTGGGGGTCACTCAAAAGATTTGTTCAATAGAGCGGTTTGAAACATCTTGGCATCATGATCGTCATTTTTGTCAAGGATGACCATTTCTTTATATTACACTGTAATACAGTGCAGTATGACTATAGAAAAAAACAGGATCACTTGCCATGCTGACTTCACAGCAAAAAGAGCCTCGGGATCAATTAAGTCTGAGAATCGCTTCGAGCACGAAGAAACGCATTGAGGCGTTAGCTCAAGCCACGAGGCGATCGAAATCATTTGTCGTTGAGGAGGCGATCAATCAGTACCTTGAGCTCAATGAATGGCAGATTGAGAGCATAGAGAGGGGGCTTGAAGATGTGAAGGCAGGAAGGGTAATATCCCATGAGGATATGCTCAAAGAGTGGGAGGGCGACAGTGAAGGTGATCTGGACTGAGGAGGCCAGAGATCGGCTCAAAGACATTGAAGGTTATATTGCGCAGGAAAACCCGAAAGCGGCCAAAAAACTGGTCCGAGGGATTATTCTCAAAGTCGCGGAGCAGCTAACATTATATCCATCAAGCGGTAAGACAGGACGGGTGACCGGTACTCGAGAGCTGTTTTTTTCCAGTCATCCTTATATTGTCGTGTATACTGTTATGAATGATAAAGTTTATGTCTTGACTGTTTTTCATGGAGCTCAGAAAACGCCTCTTGTGTAGTAGAGTGAGCGCGTTACGGCAGTTGCTGTTGTTGATTGTTATTAATCGTTTTTGATAAAATTTTTGTTACGCGACTGTTACACGAAAAATTTATATGCCATTATAAAATATTATATTATAGTGGCTTATGCTGGGGCGTTCGGATATACATGGTAGAGGTCAGAGGTTCGACTCCGCCATCACCCACACATAGAGATTGTAAAAGCACGATGTCCCGGTGCTTTTTACTTTTGTATAAAGATATTTTGTTTGGATGT
>JAKSDB010000211.1 GCA_022360415.1 Chlorobiales bacterium | reverse complement strand
TTTGCGCGTCACAGATGCTCAGAGGCTCATAGCTGCTGTTCAGGACAAGTACTTTCGTTCGATGTAGAGGCATGGCTCGATTGTTTGTAAAGTATACGCCCATATTCCGAAATAGTCAATACTTCGAAGTCACATTTAGGTAAAAGAAAGCTGGTCGGCTTGATCGCCGGATGGCTGGCTGGCAGGGAAGTGTGGGAAGTGGGATGTGGGAAGTGGGATGTGGGGTCACGAGTGAATATGGCCGGCAGTCTTCGGTGGGCATTTGGCAGGTTGTAGGGGCGAAAAATCTTTCGCCCTTTCTGAGGTCGTGAGATAGGACGAGATGAATTTAGACTGCCTACTGAGAACTATTCATCAGCAGCCAAAAAAGCAGACGTTGAGTTGTCGCGATGCCTGTGCTTCGTCAAGTCTTTTTACCGGGGTCTCGACAGGTGCGTTGAGGACCAGTTCAGGGCTGTTTTCCGCTTCGTCGGCAATTTCGAGCAAGGCATCGGCAAAAGCGTCAAGCGTTTCGATTGTTTCGGTTTCAGTAGGCTCGATCATGAGCGCTTCGCTGACAATCAACGGAAAGTAGATGGTCGGGGCGTGAAACCCGTAGTCGAGAAGCCGCTTTGCCATATCGAGCGTGCGGACATTGTGCTGTTTTTTCTGTCTGTCTCCCGAGATGCAAAATTCGTGCATAACCGGTTTCGGGTAGGGAAGCTCGAACTTGTCAAGCAGCCTGGAGAGAAGGTAATTCGCGTTGATTACGGCGTTTTCGGAGACTCTTCGCACACCTTCCGTTCCAAGCATTCTGATATAGGTATAGGCACGGACAAGTACCGCGAAGTTGCCATAGAAGTTCATCATACGTCCGATGCTTTCCGGCTTGTCCATGTTCAGGGTGTAGTGAGCGGTTCCGTTCGCTTCATTTTTTTCTATGACCGGTACCGGCAGGAACGGCACAAGTTTTTCGCATACGCCAACCGGTCCGCTGCCAGGTCCGCCGCCGCCGTGCGGGGCCGAGAACGTCTTGTGCAGATTGTAATGAACGATATCAAAACCCATATCACCCGGTCTGGTTATCCCCATGAGGGCGTTCATGTTCGCCCCGTCCATGTAAAGGAGGCTGCCGTTATCATGCACGAGCTTTTCAATGGCGAGGATGTCTTTCTCGAACAGACCGAGCGTGTTCGGGTTGGTCAGCATGAGGGCAGCAACGTCGGAGGTGAGTTTTGTTTTGAGGTCTTCTATGTCCGTACGCCCCTCAGCGTTGCTTTTGACGGAAACTATCTCGTAATTCGCTATTGCCGCTGACGCGGGATTTGTCCCGTGAGCCGAGTCGCCAACCAGAAGCTTGTCGCGTTTCGAACCTGACGATTCATGATACTTTTTTATAAGAAGAATACCTGTCAGTTCTCCGTGTGCCCCGGCAGCAGGCTGCAAGCACACCGCGGCCATACCTGCTATCTCGCCAAGCATCCCGCTTAACTCATACATGAGCCTGAGAGAGCCCTGTGCGGTACTTTCCGGCTGAAGCGGGTGCATGGACGTAAAACCCTGAAGGTCTGCTGTGCAGTCGTTGATTTTCGGGTTGTATTTCATCGTGCAACTTCCGAGAGGGTACATGTTTTTATCAACATGGTAGTTGAAGTTCGACAGACGTATGAAATGACGAACAACCTCGCTTTCAGGAAGCTCAGGAAGATCGACAGGTTCTGAACGCATAAAACGTTCGGGGATCAGCTGCCGGACAGGCCGGGAAGGGAGATCGGGTGCACCGAAGCGAATGCCTCTGCGCCCCTCGCGGGAGAGATCAAAGATGAGCGCTTCTTTCATTGTACCGATACAAATAGTGAAAGAGATGGACGGTAGAACACAGATGACATGCAATATATGTTCAAACAACAGGGAAACAAAGCTTGTGGCAGGGTTTTTCAGTCCGTATACGGAGCTTTTTCAAGTACAGCGAGAGCTTCCTTTGCCGCGATCTGTTCAGCGTCCTTCTTTCTTCCGGCGGTTCCGCTGCCTAAAGTTCTGCCGTCGCAGGATACCTCGATCGTAAACTTTTTCTCATGTTCTGCCCCTTCTTCCGAAACAACCGTATAAATCGGCGGAGCAATCTGCCGGGACTGTGCATATTCGATCAGACGACTTTTGTAGTTATGCTCTACAGCATCGAGCTGCTCGAGATCGACATGGCTTGTGACATGCCTGAGAACAAAGTTCCTGGCTTCGGTAAGCCCCTTGTCCAGATAAATTGCTCCGATAAGTGCCTCGAAAGCGTCGGCAAGTGCCGATTCGCTGGTGCATATTTTGTTTTTGTCGGCAGAATCGCTGATAATCAGATGTTCGCTGAGTGAAATTTTTCCGGCAAAACCGGCAAGCGATTTTCGGTTGACGATCTTTGCGCGATTGCTCGAAAGCTTTCCTTCGTCACTTTCGGAGAAGCAGGTATAGAGATGCTCGGAAATAACAAGGTCGAGCACGGCATCACCCAGAAACTCAAGGCGTTGATTGGAGGCGGTATGCCCTGTCTGATCATGGACTACCGATCTGTGGGTAAGCGCTGTTTCATAGAGCTTCGGGCTGGAGGGGGATAATCCCAATGTCTTTTTTAACCAGACTTCAGTGATATGCTGAAAAGAAGAGGTGTTGCCGCCGGTATTGTCTTTCAAATCAGTCGGGTTATCACCTCGGAAGCGGTGAAAGGTAAATGAGCTGAGTTTGTGCCAGAGCTTCTCCATATG
>JAKSDB010000187.1 GCA_022360415.1 Chlorobiales bacterium | reverse complement strand
ATGTAGTCGCCATCATCGAACGTGTCGAGGTAGCCGTGCTGGGTGGCGAGGTTCAGGACAAAGTCGCCGCCCAGATGAATGTACCAGCTCGAGGTCCCGATGAACTTGTAGAAATCAACGCTCCCGGGAAGCGGTCCTCCGGCAAGCTGTGCCGAAACCGAGTTTTTGCTGCCTCTGCGCGGATAGATCGGGTTGTCGATACTGTTTCTTGTAAGGGTTTGTGTTATGGACACCTCGTCGGCCGTATCGGGCTGGTTTTCCGAATCGACAAAGCTGAGCAGCTCTCCCTCGCTGTGCAGGTATTTGATCTTCCAGTTGATCGAGAAATAATCATCCGGCCATGTAAGACGCCTTCCGATGTTGAGAGATGCTCCTGTCTGTTTGAGAAGGTTGTCACTGTCCCCGTCGTCGTCGAAGTTTCTCTGTGTTGTAAAGACAGAGAAACCTACAGCAGTGGGTGTTCCGAATGCCCACGGCTCGGTGAAAGATAATGAAAGTGTGCGATAGTCTTCATTGCCGAACTGCCACTGGAAAGACAGTTTCTGGCCGTCGCCGTGTGGCAGCGGGTCCCATGCCTCACCGTTGAAAAGATCCTGTAACGAGAAATTGTTGAACGTTACGCCTATTGCTCCGGTAAATCCGATATTGCCGCTGTAACCGACAGAGGCGTTGAAGGTATCTGTTTGTTTCTCTGTTACGTTATAGGTGATATCGACAGTTTTGGTTGTCTCATCGGGCTCTATGTCCGGTCTTGTGGTTTCAGGGTCGAAATAGTTGAGCATGGAGATTTCCCTGACACTTCTGACAACGTTTTTACGGCTGAACATATCTCCGGGAACGGTGCGCAGCTCACGCCTGATAACATGGTCCTTTGTTTTCGTGTTGCCCCGGATATCGATTTTTCCAAGCCTGAACTGCTCCCCTTCACGAAGCATGATGTTCAGGTCGACCGAGTCCGGCGGAACAACCTGTTCCTGCAATGCCGCACGGAATGAGAGGTAACCGCGGTCAAGGTAGAGCGATGCAACGTCCCGGTTGTCTTTGGAAAAATTCAGCTGTTCCTGAATTTTTTTCGCATTGTAGGTGTCGCCTTTCCGGATCCCGAAAACATAATTCAGGATTTCGGTCGTGGCAAAGTCTTTTGTATTGCCGTTCCAGGTGATGTCCCTGATATGGTAGACCGGGCCTTCTTCAAGGTAAATGTCAATATTCAGACCTTTGCGGTCTTTGGTGTAAGAGATGGAATCACGCACAATCCGGATGTCCCGGTAACCGTGTTCCCGATAAAAATCCACAAGCAGCTTTTTATCCTGTTTGTATTTTTCCGTATCAAGTTTCGGCTGTCCGAATATTGTTTTCCACCACGCATTCTGGCTGGTTTCCTCGAATACGTCCCGGAGTTTGCCGTCCTTGAACGCATTATTGCCATGGAACCGGATTTTTTCAATGATGACCTTTGATTTTTCATCAATTGAAAAGACGGCCTCAACACGATTATTCTGAAGCTGCTTCAGCGTGTAATCGACCTCAGCCCGCAGGTAACCTTTTTCTTTATAGGTACTTCTGATCTTTCCTACTGCAGTCAGCAGGCTCTGTTCATCGATATGCCTGCCCGGGTAAAGAGCGGCAATATCGCTCAATTCCTTGTCTTTCAGTTTGTCATTGCCTTCAAAAACAATCCTGTCCAGAACAGGAAGCTCGATTACAATAAAGCGAAGGTCAACCAGGCTGCCGGAAAGGTCTTGTTCCACCTGTATATCGCTGAACTTTTTCTGTTTCCACAGGTATTCGATTGTCCGTGGGATTTCAGGCCCGGGTATTGTAATGGTATCTCCCTTTTTGAGAGGGATGCTGTTGAGGAGATCATTTTCGCTGACGGTTTGCAGGCCGGTGAACGATATGTCTGAAACAGTGTAACGCGATGCCTGTTTCCGAGGACTGACCGTCTCTGCTTCAGCAGGGGAAAGGAATACGGTAAAAAAGAAAAAGAACAACAAACATGTGGTGATGCTTCGCCGAAAAAGGTGTAGTTGTTTCATGGAATTGCACATCGTTGTTATAACCTGCCAGATAAAGCTTTTTTGTCTTTAAGTTGTTCGCTCGTCAAACCAAAGCGGCGTTCCCGTTTCTGAAAATCCCTTATAGCATCGTAAAGCTGGTTTCTGCGGAAATCAGGCCAGTAGGTATTGGAAAAATATATTTCCGAATAGGCACTTTGCCATAAAAGAAAGTTGCTTATGCGGAACTCACCGCTTGTTCGTATAAGCAGTCCCGGTTCAGGCATTCCCCGGGTAGAAAGAAACGACTCCACAAGCTGCTCGTCAATCTCACCGGGGGTAAGCTTTCCATTCTCTATTTCACGACCGATTTTTCTGCATGCCTGTAAGATATCCCATTTTCCGCTATAACTCAATGCGATGCAGAGCGTAAGCCCGGTATTTTCTTTTGTGAGTTCTATTGTTTCCCTGAGGGTTTCCCGGACTTTTTCCGGCAGTTGTGACGTGTCGCCGATGACATGGAGCCGGATATTGTTTTTGTAAAGCTCCCGTGCTTCTTTTTGCAGAACTTTAATCAGTAGCTGCATCAGGGAGGATATTTCTTTCTCGGGCCTTTTCCAGTTTTCCGTTGAAAAGGTGAAAAGGGTGAGGTACCGTATACCAAGCTGAGCAGAGGCTTCAACCACATCACGTACGGCATCGACACCGGCAACGTGTCCTTCAATGCGGGTTTTGCCTTTCTGACGAGCCCATCTGCCATTGCCATCCATGATTATTGCAATATGTTCCGGGAGTTCGCAGGATGCTTTCAGGTCATCTCTGTTTTTCTCGTCCTGGGGATCAATCGGTGACTTGAACCAGCGGGATGTAAATGCTGCAGAAAAATCCATAGTTAGACATTCGGGATGGTAAACATCTGTTCCATCGTTGCTCTGTATTTCCGGGGGCAAAACAGAGCTGCATGCTCAACGGTAATCAAAATACATGAAATTGAATTATATGCAGTTATTTATTATTATACAAGCCAAAGGTTGCGGCCGAACTGTACGCTGTACAGCAGTCCGGCGCTGCCGCATGACCAACAATTCATTGAAAAAGCAGTGCTTTTTTCCTCTTATCAGAACCTCCGCAAAATACTTCTCGGTCGCGAAACCAGCTGTGAAGCTGTTGTTGGCAAGTATCTGGAAAGAATACTGAAAAACCTTGACAGCAATGTCTATATAACAGTATTTAACGAACATGCTCTTGAAAGGGCAAGAATGCTTGACAAAAAGCTCGAAGGCGGGAAAAAGCCGGGCAGGCTTTTTGGTTTTCCAATGGCTGTAAAGGATAATCTCTCCGTCGAGGGCGCCCGGCTCACCTGTGCTTCAGGTATTCTGTCGAACTATACTGCGGTCTACAACGCTACTGCCGTCGAAAGGCTTCTTGCCGAGGATGCGATTTTTCTGGGCAAGGTCAATATGGATGAATTTGCGATGGGAAGCTCCAACGAGAACTCGGCTTTCGGCCCGGTTCCGAACCCCTACGATGGAAACCGTGTGCCCGGCGGGAGCTCGGGCGGCTCTGCGGCTGCAGTTGCCGCTGACCTCGCACTGGCCGCGCTTGGCTCCGATACCGGCGGTTCTGTAAGACAGCCGGCAGGTTTCTGCAACGTCGTGGGTCTCAAGCCCACCTATGGCAGGGTTTCCCGCTACGGCTTGGTTGCATTTGGCTCTTCTTTTGACCAGATCGGTGTGCTCGCGAAAAATTGCGATGATGCAGCCCTTGTACTGAACGTCATTGCCGGGAAAGACGGTGCCGACACCACATCATCCCACCCCCCGGTTCCGGATTATCACGCCGAGATGGGCAGTCTTTCGCTACAGGGACTGAAAGTCGGAGTGCCCGGAGAATATTTCCCTGAAAACCTTGACAGCAGGGTTGCCGGTGTCGTGAGAGAACGGCTCGAAGAATTGCGGGAGGCAGGGGCTGAGCTTGTGGATATTACTTTGCCCGAAAGCGATTACGCGATTGCCGCCTACTATATTTTGACAACCGCCGAAGCATCGTCCAACCTCGCACGTTTCGACGGCGCAAGGTACGGTTACCGTTCAGAGGATGCGGACAATCTTTCGGACATGTACGTCAATTCGAGAACGGAGGGTTTCGGCAGCGAAGTGAAGCGCAGGATAATGCTTGGCACGTATGTGCTTTCGGCCGGCTATTACGATACCTACTATAAAAAAGCCCAGCAGGTCAGAAGGGTTTTTCTCAACAGCTACCGGGAGGCGCTGAGCCAAGTCGATGTTATTGCAGGCCCTACCTCGCCCTTTCCCCCTTTCGGCATAGGGGATAAAATGGGAGATCCGCTGGAAATGTACCTCGCCGATGTTTTTACCGTACCGGCAAGTATAGCTGGGATGCCGGCTCTCAGTGTTCCTGCCGGCTTCGATGGAGCCGGACTGCCTGTCGGACTTCAGCTTATCGGGAATTTTTTCGAGGAAGGAAAACTTCTCGGAGTTGCAAGGAAAATTCAAAGGGAACAGGAGCAATGAGATCAGTCAGCAGTATTCGGCTGGAAGCACACAAGAAGCGGGCTCGAGTTATTTCTCGCGAATCCTGCAAGCATTAAAAAATCTTTTTATGGGCACCTCTGTTTATTGTTATGAGCGTTTCAAGTGCAAGGTGAACGGAGTGCAGAAACCGGAGTGTACACGAAGTACATGAGGATTTCGAGCACCGCTCAACGAAGCAATTGAAGCGCGGAATAAATAAAGAGAGGTGTCTTCTATATCAACGCAGAAAAGAACAGAGAACATGAGTGTTTTAGTCAATAAGGATACCCGGCTTGTTGTTCAGGGTATTACAGGCGGTGAAGGTACCTTTCATACTTCACAGATCCTCGAATACGGAACAAATGTTGTCGCCGGTGTTACGCCTGGAAAAGGAGGAATGCGGTACACGGGGAACGATCGCGACACGTTTACACGCCCCGTTCCGGTCTATAATACGGTAAAGGAGGCCGTCGAGAGTGAGGATGCCAACGCTACGGTGATTTTTGTCCCTGCCCCGTTTGCAGCCGATGCAATTATGGAAGCAGCGGAAGCCGGCTTGAAGGTGATAATCTGTATCACCGAAGGCATTCCGGTCAATGATATGATGAAGGCGTATAACTACGTACAGGAAAAAGGCGCCGTGCTTGTCGGTCCCAACTGTCCCGGCGTGATAACACCCGGGGAGGCAAAAGTCGGTATCATGCCGGGTTTTATCCATAAGAAAGGGTCGATAGGCGTCGTATCGAGGAGCGGCACCCTTACCTATGAAGCCGTACATCAGTTGACGAGCGTTGGACTCGGCCAGTCGACTTGCATTGGTATCGGAGGAGATCCTATCATCGGTACCCGTTTTATCGATGCGATAAAGCTTTTTGCCAGAGATGAAGAGACAGAAGGGCTTATCATGATCGGGGAGATCGGCGGAAGTGCCGAAGAAGAGGCCGCAGACTATATTAAAAAGCATTTCAAAAAGCCGGTTGTCGGTTTTATCGCGGGGCGTACCGCACCTCCCGGAAGAAGGATGGGCCATGCCGGTGCGATTGTGTCCGGAGGAAAAGGTACCGCTGAGGATAAAATCAGGGCTATGGAAAAAGCAGGCATTAGGGTTGTCGAGAATCCGGCTGATATCGGTGAAGCAATGCTCGATGCTCTGGGGAGAGGGTGAAAAGGAAATGAATAAGGACTATGAAATGAATAGTGTAGAAGCTGTCTTAAAAGGGCAGCTTCTTTTTTTGAGCACCGCATCAATAGACATATGGTTGTCTGCGATAAAAAATTTTTTCTTTTCTATTGTTTTCGGAAATTCATCTACACTCTTCAAAATATTTAAAAATAATTTTGTTTTCGAAATACATACCCGCTACTGCTCAATTTAAAACCTTACTTAGTCTATTGCTTGGCCTAAGTAAGGTTTTGCGCGCTGAAATGCTGGAAAAGTCAAAAGCATATTAATAAATGAATTTAAAAAATCATCAATTGTTTTCATTTGAGAGGATCTTGGTTGAACTACAGAGATTTCATCGGTTCTAAATTCATATTTATAAACTTCGAATGGTGCTAAGTCAAATGGTATTTTAGTGTCATCATCTTTTTGTAATAATAAAATGACTTTTTTATGAAATGCTTTCATCATGCCAAGCTCAATCATGACGTTTGGATTGCATTCCGAAATATCTATAATCCCAAAATGAGATGATTCAATTTGATTTCGAATATCACTAACAACAAACTCTTCATGTGGCTTATGTACAAAAGATTTGACGAGAATCTTCTTTTGTCCAAAAAATTCCTTTATATAATTCTCGACACCTTCATATTTAACATCAAATGGGCGCGCAAAAAAGCCAGATCTGTATTCGTCCAGTGTTTTTTCAAATGTCTCATCAAAAATCGCATTACGAAAGTGAGATATGGCACTACTTGAATCTTCGTTTATCTGATTTTGAACTTCTACTTTCCATAAAAGTGTGGCAACAGACTTAGAAAGTTCGATTATTTCTCCAACAGTTTCTTTCTTTATGATAATATACTCTGGGAATTCTATGCTATAGATCCCCATAAAATTCTCTCCTCTAAACAAAGGGATAACCAAAATTCCATCGGTTTCATGCCAAAAGTCTAAATATTTTTTGCTGATATTATGCCTATTTAACTTATTTATGACTTTGTTCTCTTTATTTAAACTGATAATGTTTTCAAGCCATAAAGGACTTTTGTATTTATAGACCCAATCCCATACACCAGAAGATGATGAGGTTATTTCTTTTCCTTTTGCTGCCCCTCGTTTGCTTTTTTCGTGTGTTGATACAAGAGGATCAAGAATTACTCCTTTTTGACCTTGCTTTTTTACAAGTAGATCGACAATAAGCGCATTAGTTTTATCTTGAATTTTTTCATTTGTTATTTCTAAAATGGTTTTTGCGTCATTTTCATTTAAAAACTCTACTGAAATTGATAGTTTTTGAATTTCTTTTATTAAAAAATTTAACATTTTCTTCTCCTAATGTTTTTATTTGATTTTAGAGAAAAGAATTGAATGTAACATATTTTCTGTATTAATAACTCTTTGGTGTGATTTGTTATATTTGCGACTTTGTTGCCTGCTGTTTAGAGAATATATTATTTTATAAATGTGAGAAATGTATAATTGTTTTATTGCACACAGGGGTCCTTTCTTCACTCTTGTTTATTGGTTTATGTCAGTCTGTGGCTTAACTGATATGCATACTGTTAGTCAATATGATTTGAGCTTTGACGAGTAGGACGAGAGTAGTATACTTTTCTTCCGGTTTAGCCAATTATTGCATTGCGTTTGCATTGTTTTTTATGCCAAATGTTTTTGAAATGTCATTTGTCAAGATATGTGCATACTCTTCAATCGATTTATAAAATCGAATGCCCTGTTTGACAAAAGACTGATGAATTTTAGTGTTGGTTTCGGCAAGTAATATGGTGGCTTTACCTGTGGCTTGAACAAGCCCCAGCTCGTAATAACAACTTGGCCTTTCAAAAGACAAGTCGGCAATAACTAAAGCTGCCGCAGAAATGTGGGCAAGTGTGGAGTATAGATCAGTGTTATCGATGTGGTCCAATGGATAAAAAGTTTGTAGTCCGAAGTTTCCAGCAGTCTGAGTTAATGAGGCCCGCTTCTCTTTATAACGCGGGTCAGTTGCAACAGGAGAAATGATATAAATTGATGATTGCATCATTCGACTGTTTCTAATGTTGAGTTGAGTTCAAAGATCGCAGAGAATCCCGTCAAGCCTGCAAAGATAGCTACGATTATTATTCCAACAGTTCCAGCACTGAATAAAAAGATAAATGCTTTAGGTATGAAGTATTCAATATTTGATGAAGTCAAAGCTTCAAGTTTAAGCACATGCGTCTGAACTACGGCTTTGGAATTTTTGAGTTCGTCCCATTCTTTCACAAAAGGCTGGAATGACTTGATTTCATCATCATTGTTGCTATTAAATACGATCAGTGGTGCCATTTGATTCAAAATATTGAATTTAGCATTGTTGAGAGACTTAAAATCTTCGATCTGGCTTAGCCAATGGCGACAGAAAAGAATTGCCATGGAGCATATCAATATTGCTGCAATTGAGCCAGGTATGAATGATGTTGTCGATAAGAGAGCCCATCTTCCAGTAGCGGCTGCACCTACGAGCATAGCTAAGCACACCGAATAGTTCCAACGATTAGTAGCCAATCTACGATCAGTCACCTTTTCGGTAGTCTCATAAAAAAGCTTGAACTCATCAAACGAGACGGATGGTTGTGGAACATCTTCTGTCATGGAATGACCTGTTTGCCAAAAATAAAAGAGATTTTTATTTCGAGCGGACTTCCTCAGTAATTTCGCTACAATTAGCGAAATATTCAAGCAAAACCCTTCTATATTTCTGCATTAAGGTCTTCTTGACGTTTTTCACTTTTCGACTACGAATATGATTCTACTTCGCTGAGTACGATAGAAAGTCAAAATTCGAAAGCGAAAAGTTTTTATCCATTATTCGTTAGTAAAATTGTCATTAGGAGTCTTTGCTGACTAAAAACCGCTGACTGATTTATTGCTTGTCACTCGTCACTCGTCTCTATCTACAGTCCCAGTGTAACAAGATCGTGTATATGAATCAGACCGACCGGGCGGTTTTCGTCATTACAGACAAGTAACTGGGTTATGCGGTGGGCTTCAAGTATCTTCAGGCATTCTTCCGCCATGGTATCTGCAGAGACTGTTTTCGGCCCTTTTGTCATGACATCTTTTGCATGCAGGGAAAGAAGGTCCTTTTTGCTTTGCATGAGTCTTCGAAGGTCGCCGTCGGTAAAAATTCCCGAAAGTTTTCCTGTGTCGTCGATTACTCCACTCACCCCGAAACGTTTTGAGGTCATTTCAAGAATAAGGTCGGTAAGCAAAGCTGTTTCAGCAACAAGCGGGAGAGCTTCGGCCGTTACCATGATGTCGGACACTTTCATGGTCAGCCTTTTGCCGAGAGAGCCTTTGGGATGGGTTACTGCAAAATCCTGTTGAGTGAACGGTTTCGTTTGCATCAGACACATTGCCAGCGCATCGCCCATGGCAAGCATTGCCGTTGTCGATGTTGTCGGGGCAAGGTCGAAAGGACAGGCTTCCTGCTCTACGCTCACATCAAGGACAATATCAGCTTTCTGTGCGAGGTATGACCGCTTGTTGCCGGTAAACGCCACAATGAAAACACCTATTTTTCTCAAAGCCGGAAGAATGAAATTGAGCTCTTCGGTCAAGCCGCTTTTAGAAAGGCAGATGACGATATCGTCTTTCGATACGACGCCCAGGTCTCCATGAGCTGCTTCACCCGGGTGCAGGAAAAGAGCGGTAGTGCCTGTCGAGGAGAACGTCGCGGCGATTTTCTGGCCTATGATCCCGGATTTTCCCATGCCGGAGATAATGATTTTTCCCTTGCACGTGCTAAGCCGTTCTACAGCAGCATAAAAATTATGGTCAAGCAGTTCAGCTATACGTGAGAGTGCGCTTGCTTCCTGGAGAATGATTTGCTTTCCTGTTTCAATAACGGCGGCTGTGTCTTGGGGTAGGGCCATGT
>JAKSDB010000015.1 GCA_022360415.1 Chlorobiales bacterium | reverse complement strand
GGGACGAGGAGGGGTTCTGGGAGACTGTATTGCAAATATTCTCGAAGCACAGGGGTACGCTGTCACAAGGGAATACTATTTCAACGACGCGGGCAGGCAGATGACAATTCTCGCGGAATCTGTCCGTTTGCGTTACCTCGAGCTTTGCGGAGAATCTGTTGACTTCCCCGATACCCATTACCAGGGCGATTACATCAGGGCAATTGCTGAAAAGCTCTATGAAAAACAGGGGGACTTTCTTGCAGGCGCCGTTGATCTTGAACCGTTCAAGCAAACTGCCGAAACCTATATTTTCACGCATATCAAAAACACCCTGCACCGGCTCGATATCACACACGACAGCTTCTTCAACGAGCACAAGCTCTATCTTGCCGATAAAAACGGGGCATCCCCGAACCAGCAGGTCATTGATCTGCTGAGAGAGAAGGGGTACATCGATGAGTATGACGGTGCAACCTGGTTCACAACGACGAAGCTCGGGCAGGAAAAAGACAAGGTTCTTGTCAAATCAAGCGGAGAACCCAGCTACCGGCTTCCGGATATCGCTTATCATGTCACCAAGTTCAGGCGCGGCTTTTCCGAAATCGTCAATATTTTCGGGGCCGACCATATCGACGAGTATCCGGATGTCATAGAAGCCCTGAAAATCCTCGGCTACGATACTGGCCGTATCCGTGTGGCGATCAACCAGTTCGTAACGACAACGGTCGATGGCGAAACCGTCAAGATGTCAACCAGAAAAGGGAATGCCGATCTGCTGGACGATCTCATCGATGATGTCGGAGCAGACGCGACGAGGCTTTTCTTCATCATGCGCAGCAAAGACTCGCATCTGAATTTCGATATCGAACTGGCAAAGAAGCAGTCGAAAGACAACCCGGTTTTCTATCTGCAATATGCCCATGCCCGGATTTGCAGCCTTCTTCGTATGGCCGAAAAGGAAGCCGGATTTGTTCTCCCGTCAGAAGGAGCGCATCTCATGAGGGAGCTGCGCTCCGAGCACGAAATCAGGCTCGGTTTTCTGCTGCTCGAATATCCCGACGTCATCGATGCCTGCGCCCGTTTTCTGGAACCGCAGAAAATGGTCGAGTACCTGTATGGCGTGGCCGAGCTCTATCACCGGTTCTACCAGGAATGTCCTATCCTCAAAGAGGAGCCTGTTATCCGTACCGCACGCCTTTTCCTCTCTGTTGCAACCCGGCAGGTGCTTCGCAACGGCTTCAGGATTTTGGGGATAACGGCACCGGAATCCATGTAAGCAGCCCCTCGAATAACCTGCTCAGCGATCCGATAGCAGCGTTGGCGGGTGCTCGGAATCCTCATGTACCTTATTAGGGGAGAAAGGGAAAAGTAATAATCATTGCTTTGCCCGTCGGTACAATCCTTCTTCGACGATGTATCGCCAGATAGGAGAAGGCATCTGGTCGGAACAATCTTCACCCGAGGAAATACGCTCTCTCAGCTCAGTCGAAGAGAGTGGAAGATTGAAGCCGATATGGCGGAACTTTTCTTCCCTCCGGGTTTCGAGCCCGGCAGCTTCACAGGCCTCGGCGCTTTTTTCTGCTGTTCTGCCGAAAACAACGAAATTGCAGCGCCTTAACAGCTCTTCCCATGATTTCCATTGCTGGAGGGCACGGTAATTATCTTCTCCGATCAGCAGTGTGATATCCCGGCAGGAGTAGACTTCCTCGATATACGCGATGAGGTCGATTGTGTAGGAGGCTTGTCCGCGGTTGACTTCCCAGCTGCAAACTTCGGCTGTGTTACCGGTGCAGTTGATTGTATCCGCAAGCAGTCCTGCCATATTCACCCTGTCCCTGTCCGACGAACAGGGTGCCTCTTTCAGGGGGTTGTTGGAAACCGAAATGACCAGTCTGTCGATGTCCAGTAATTCCCTGGCGTAGAGGCACAGTGCAAGGTGTCCGTTATGAGGCGGGTCGAATGTTCCTCCAAAAACAGCCAGTCGCACGTTTTCCGACCGTTATGTGTTCTTCTCGAAATGCTTCAGTACCCTCTTGCGGTAGTCCTCGACCTTTTTCATGTTCTCGGGAAACTGTTGATCGTAGGCATCGAGAGCAGCCTTGGCTTCAAACCATTTCTCTCTTTTTAACAGGACTTCAATCTTGCCGATCCAGGCTTTTTCAAAGTAGACGGTATCGGGATAAAAACGAATAACGGTATCGTAATAGTCTATCGATCCACGGTACTTTTTAAGCTTCCGGTACTGTTCGGCAATGCTGAACTCACTGAAAGCAAGCTTTTCCCTGAGCTCGGCTATGCTTGTTTTGCTCTCGTTGATCTTGTCGAGGCGCGTATACTGGGCTTCGGCCAGAGCAAGATTTCTTTTGTACTGCATATCATCAGGGTTGAGTTTCGACAACTCGGTATAAAGCTCGATGTCACTTTGCAACTGCTGGGGATCCTTGGCAGGATACAGCTCTAGGTAGAGTTGAAACTCGCGGATGGCCTTCTTCGTATGTTCCTGGTCCCGCGAAAAGGAAGGGGAAAGCTCTTTATGTGATTTTGCCAGCTTAAACTGTGATTCCTCTGCGAACGGAGAACCCGGTGTCTGCTCAAGCAGTCTCTTGTATATATCGATTGCAAGCAGATACTGCTCCGAATCGTAATAGGCTTCCGCCAGGGCAAAGAGGACATCATCCTCGATCGCTGTTGCTCTGGTTTCGAACATCAGTGACTCCAGTTCAACAATTGCCCTTTCATATTTCTCCTCCGCCAGCAGGTTCCGGGCATAGGAGTATCTTTCGGTAACATCTCCCGAAGAGGGTGATTTGACCGAAGAGCATGCGGAAAACAGCGTGCCTGAAACAAGGCACAACCCTGCGATAATGGCCATTCGTTTACTCAGAAATCTCGAAACCGGCATAATTTCACTCCGTAGATAGCATATAATGAAAGAAGAAAAAGAATAAGACTATTCAGCATAAAATCAAAGGCAGTCATATGCAGGATAAAAAACCGGGGGAGCTGGTTTATTTCCCCTAAAGGCCACAGCACAGGGCCGCCTTAACGGAAGCCCTGTGTTCAACAATCTATCAGGAGGACATCCGTTCTCCCTGCTTTGCAGGCTTGGCGGATTGATCGTAATACCCCACGGAAGAACCGTAACCTTCTGCGGTATTGAATCCCATTGGAACATAGAGCGGGCAGAATCCCAGAATTCCGGTAATCAACGGTATGAGACCGGTGAACCACCACCAATCCCCATAAAGCAGTCCGGCAATAATCATCACAGAACCGAGAATGATTCTTACATTCTTGTCAAGCACGCCAATGTTTTTCTGCATGTTTTCAGCTCCTCATATTTAAGCTGTTATGAAAAAACAAGTAGTGAAAATAATC
>JAKSDB010000417.1 GCA_022360415.1 Chlorobiales bacterium | reverse complement strand
CGTTCCAGGTTTCTTGCCTGAACAGGAGAAAGGTCATCGTCAAAAATAACGATATCTATCAGCCCGCCCTTCACGATATGCGACATTTCCTCGACCTTGCCGCTGCCGAGAAACCATGCGGGGTCTTTCTGTTTCCGTTCCTGGATAATACGTGAAACCACTTCCGCCCCGGCGGTATCGGCCAGAAACTCGAGCTCATTGATGTAATCTTCAACGATTGATCTGGAAAGCTCAGGAGCGGAACATATGCCGACAAGCAGCGCACGCTCTTTTGTTACTTCCTGGGAAGGGTAGGTGTCCAATGTCAGATAAGCTGTGAAAGGAATTAGACTGCATGATGAAAGGCCCCGAGCCGTTCATCTTTCGTATTGCTATATTATATGCTTTATTTTATCTTGCCAACACTCCTTATAACTCGTTCAGGCCGTAAAAAGTTACACATTCTTTTTCTTTACTTTCGCCGAAAGAGCCGGAGAAAGTAACGCTCTTTTCATGCATTTCAATTCAGTCATGTTCAATGAAATACAGCTATAATGGAAAAACAATTGTGCGAGGGCCTGACACCGAGCTTGCGCCAGAAAACGCCTACCGGTACTGCCGCCAGATAGCAAAGCATCATGCCAAAACATTCTACCTGGCAACCTGGTTTCTGCCGAAAAAGCAGCGCAACCCGATCTACGCGATGTACGCTTTGCTCAGGACCGTCGATGACCTTGTTGACCTTGCGGAAAACAAGCTTACCAACGGTTCACTCAGCCGCGCAGAGCTGAGTTCCATGATGGACGCCTGGAAAACCCGGTTACACGAATGCTATGAGGGGAACCATAACAACGATCCCATCATGGTAGCCTGGCAGGATACACTGAAAAGCTATAATATCCCTATCGAGCTCCCCTTGGACCTGATGGACGGTGTAACCATGGATATTGATTTCAGGCCTTTTCAGACATTTGACGATCTCTATGTTTACTGTTACAAGGTAGCATCGGTTGTCGGCCTCATGTGTTCGGAAATTTTCGGGTATCGCGACAAAAAAGCGCTCGACCATGCTATTGAGCTCGGCATTGCCATGCAGCTCACCAACATTCTCAGGGATGTCGGAGAAGATGTTGACCGGGGAAGGATTTATCTGCCTCTTGAAGATCTCGACCGTTTCGGCTATACAGAGGAAAAATTCATGCAGAAAAAGATTAACGGAAACTTTGTTGAGTTAATCAAGTTTCAGATTGCCCGCGCGCGAAGCTATTATGAAGCATCAGAAAAGGGTGTCCCCCTGCTGGAAAAAGAAAGCAGGTTTGCGGTGAAAATCAGCAGCCAGAACTACTGCAACATCCTCAGAGCGATTGAAGAAAACAACTATGACGTTTTTTCACAGCGGGCTTACAGGTCTTTCTACCAGAAATTGTGCACCATCCCCTCCATCTGGTACGAATTGCATGCTCACGGTTAAGGCTCTCCTGTCTGGTAACGTACAATTCATTAATAAGTTAACGACATTTTTTACATGATCGAAGCAGAGGAAAACAACAGACAGAACAACGTATCGGCTGAGCGTGAAGCAGAGCTGCGTGCGTTGAACGATCAGATGAAAAGACGCATCGAGGAACGAAGCCAGCTTGCCGAAGAAGGTGTCGAGCCTTATCCCTACGGGTTCGATGTCACTGCATATTCAAAAACAATTATAGGAGGATACCTGGATGACAAACCGGAAACGGTTTCAGTTGCCGGCAGGATTATGACCATGAGGAAAATGGGCAAGGCTTCGTTCTTTCACATCCAGGACAGGAAAGGAAAAATCCAGATCTATATCAAGAGGGACGACGTCGGACAGGAGGCATACAAAGTTTTCAAATTGCTCGATATCGGAGATATTGTCGGTATAAAAGGATACACCTTCCGCACCAAAACCGGGGAAATTTCCATCCATGCCGAAGAGTTCCGGCTGCTCAGCAAATCACTTCGGCCCATCCCCGTCGCGAAAGAAAAAGAGGTGGAGGGAAAGAAAGTCACTTATGACGCGTTCAGTGACAAGGAAATGCGGTACCGTCAGCGCTACGTCGATTTGATCGTCAACCCCGAGGTTAAACAAACCTTTATCAAACGTTCCGCCATCATTTCCTTCATGCGAAGCTTCTTTACCGACAGAGGTTATCTCGAAGTTGAAACCCCGATCCTTCAACCGGTTTACGGCGGCGCTGCGGCACGGCCTTTCACCACCCACCACAACGCTCTGAATATGCAGCTCTATCTCAGGATTGCAAATGAGCTTTACCTGAAACGTTTGATTGTCGGCGGGTTTGACGGCGTGTTTGAATTCGCAAAGGACTTCCGCAACGAAGGGATCGGCCGCTTCCATAACCCTGAATTCACCCAGGTAGAACTGTACGTCGCCTACAAAGACTATTACTGGATGATGGAGCTGGTCGAAGAGTTGATCTATCAGACATGCATGTCGGCAAACAACAGTGACTCGACACATTTCCTCGGTCACAACATCAGCTTGAAACCTCCCTACAGAAGGCTCACCATCGCTGATGCGATCGAGGAATACTGCGGTGCGGATATCCGGGGTAAATCGGAAACCGAATTAAGGAACATGGCTAAAGACCTGGGGCTTTCACTCGACCCGAAAATCAGCAGCGGCAAGATCGTCGATGAGATCTTTGGAGAATTTGTGGAACCGAAATTGATCCAGCCGACGTTTATCACCGATTATCCGACAGAGATGTCCCCTCTGGCCAAGAAGCATCGATCTGAAGAAGGTGTGGTCGAGCGTTTCGAACTGATTGTCGGCGGAAAAGAGCTTTGCAACTCGTTCTCGGAACTGAACGACCCGGTCATACAGCGCGAGCGGCTTGAAACCCAGGCGAAACTGCGTCTGCGCGGCGACGACGAGGCAATGGTTGTGGACGAAGATTTCCTTCGCGCCCTCGAGTACGGTATGCCTCCCTGCGCCGGGCTCGGCATCGGCGTAGACAGGCTTGTCATGCTGCTTACCGGACAGGATTCCATAAGGGATGTCATCTTCTTCCCGCATATGAAGCCGGAGTAGATAAGGCGCCA
The DNA here is from genome assembly GCA_022360415.1 of Chlorobiales bacterium. GTDB lineage: Bacteria > Bacteroidota > Chlorobiia > Chlorobiales > Chlorobiaceae > Prosthecochloris. The sequence continues at coordinate 4,638 of JAKSDB010000417.1, read as the reverse complement.
CCTTGCCTGCTCGGCAGCGTTTTCACGCCCATCCCAGCCATTTCCTCGTTAGTCGGCTAAGAGCCCCCATCATGCCCACCGGTATAGTCACTCTGCATCCCGCGTTCGCTGATCCAGCACGCGGCAACCTGACCGTCCACTCGACGGAATCACTTGCGGTCAGCTTTGATGGTACGCGTGTCGGAAATGTCGCCATTCTGAATTTTGCGTTTCAGCAAAAGCAAAACAGGCTATCAGGTGTGCAATAAGGGGATAGAACAATCGTACCATATGAAACGGATAATTATGCGGCTGCCGCATAACAGGCATAAAGATCATCAGAACCTACCCACCAATATGCCTCAAGCACAACTACAGGTATGATAAAAAGTGTTTTTGAGGTATATTGTTTGCAGGGAAAAATAAAATCTGTATTACAGATAATAATTAATGTTATACCGCTTAACCCATAACGGAGGTGTCCTTGACTCGATGATGAGAAATGACAGTCCTTAAAGAAATCCTTGAATGGTCCCAAGACCGCCCTGCCTGGCAACGCGACGCACTGCGCCGTCTTGTGCTGAATGGTGAACTTTTAGAGGCCGACATCTGTGCGTTGGTTGACATCTGTAAGAGCGCACAAGGACTTGCTGAAGTGCAGGATATCGTACCGCTCAGAAAGGAACATTTGCCGGAGACGATATCAGGTAGCGAAGCCGTCTCGCTTAATTCCATCTTTCATCACCGCGGTGTAAACGCGCTTGCTGAAAACCAGACGCTCAATTTTGGACCAAAACTTACTGTGGTCTACGGGGACAATGCGGCCGGAAAAACGGGGTATATCCGAATCCTTAAAAGTGCGTGCCGCGCCCGCGGGCAGGAGCATATCTTGGGAAACGTCGTTTCCGGTGCGACACCGCTCTCGCCTGTGGTCTCAATCATGTACAAGGTTGGCTCCGAAACCGAGCTGCGGGAATGGTCCGGGAGTAGTGAAGATGAATTTATATCACGGGTTAGCGTGTTCGATTCTCAGTGCGCTGCGGTCTATTTGACCCAAAAAACAGATGTAGCATTTCGACCCTTTGGCCTCGACCTCTTCGATAAGCTTGTTCAAGCTTGCAGAGCCGTTCGCGCGAAGCTTGAAGGCGAACGTCGTGCCCTAACTTCGAATTCGATGGCCGCTGTGCAAGAGCAGATTCCGGAAGGAACCACCGTCGCAAGCCTCCTGGCAAACGTCAGCTCTCTCACAAAGCCCGAATCAGTTCGGGCTCTTGCACATATGACCACGGAGGAGGAAGCCCGTCTTTCTCTGTTAGAGAAGTCACTGCTCGATTTGCAGGCCAATGATCCCGAGAGGCTGATTAGGCAGCTCTCTCTCCGTGCCAGCCGCCTGCATGCTCTGGCCAGACACCTGAAGGACATGGAAGCTGCGCTTTCGGGCCAAACCATCCGCGCTGTGTTCGATGCTCGGAGCGAATGGCGTCGCAAGAGCGAGGAAGCCAAAAGACTTCGAGAAGCTACTTTCGCAGCCGGTATGCTACCCGGGACCGGTTCCGAAGCATGGGTGGAACTCTGGGAGGCGGCGCGCCGATTTTCGCAGAGTCAGGCTTATCCCGGACAGGAGTTTCCATTCGCCGAGGACGATGCGCATTGTGTGCTTTGCCAACAGAATCTGGATACCGAAGCTCGCCAGAGGCTCCGACAGTTCCAGGCTTTTGTGATATCGACGACAGAGCAGGAACTCAGGCAGGTTAGGGACTCTTTTACTGAATTACGCACGTCCTTCAACGAACTCAGAATGAAGACTGAAAGTATCGAGGAGACTCTCAAGGAAGTACGAATTGAGCATGAGTTGACCGCAGACAAGATTACCGCTGCACTCGCCCAGAACGAGAGCTGCCGCAACGCCATCGTTCTCGCCCTGAATGAAGACAAGGAACTTCCATCTGACTGTCCCGCCATTGCTTCCGTTTCTCCCGATGCCGAGGCGCTCGCCGTGCAGAGCGAAGCGCGAGTTAGAACGCTGCGCACGACGGAGACTGACGAAAAACGCAAAAGCATAATGTCCGAAGTGCAGGAGCTGCGCGCGCGCAAACTACTTGCTCAGCATGAGTCAACAGTCTTGAACGAGATAGAACGTAAGAAGAAGATTGCCGCCTATGGGTTGTGCCTCGACGATACGACAACTAACGCTATCACCCAGAAGAGCACGGCCGTGACAAAGACTGCCGTATCGCTGAGGCTCAAGCAACGATTTAAGGACGAGTTGGCAAATCTAGGCTTCCGGCACGTGGAAGTCGAGCTCACGGAAGCAGGAGGAACGGAGGGCGTTCTCTACCACAAGCTTGTTTTGACGCGGGCGCCAGGCGTTGAGTTGCCGAGGGTGGTGAGTGAAGGTGAGCAGCGCTGTCTGTCTATAGCTGCGTTCTTTGCAGAACTCAGCACGGCCGATGACCCCTCTGGGATCGTGTTCGACGACCCTGTGTCTTCACTCGATTACAGATGGCGCGAGGGTGTGGCGCGTCGACTAGTGCAGGAGGCCAAGACTCGCCAGGTCATTGTCTTTACGCACGACGTGGTATTCCTTCTATTGCTCAAAGAGTTCGCCAATGAAGGGGAGGTTACTCAGCTTGACCAGCATGTACACCAGTTATCGAAGGGAGCTGGGATCTGTGCGGAGGCGTTGCCGTGGGTTGCGATGCCCGTGAAAAAGAAGGTTGCGTATCTGAAGAATGAATGGCAAGCCGTGGACAAACTGTTTCGAGACGGACACCAGTCTGCTTATGAGAAAGAGGCTAAGTATCTTTACGGCTTACTGCGCGAAGCATGGGAACGTGCCCTTGAAGAAGTGCTTCTTGGAGGTGTTGTCGAACGCTACCGGCCAAGTGTTCAGACTCAGCAATTGGACGCAATCTCGGACATTACAGCACAGGACTGCCAAGCAGTCAAAGCCGCGATGACAAAATGCTCGAAGTGGCTGCCCGGCCACGATCAGGCGGCCGCGGCGCGTGCACCGGTGCCCATATCAGCAGAACTCAAGACTGACATCGAGGCTCTGGAGAATTGGATTGGCGCGATCCGCGTTCGACGCCGGTGAGTCGGATCAACTCGTTCAAGGAAAGCGGTATAACAAATCATTCAACTGGACGCGGAAACCGCGCCGGTTAATTCAGACGTTAACTGCAATAATAATCAGGAGCAATTATGAACTGGGACCAAATAGTTACAAAAATTACTCCATACATAGTAAAAATTGAAACTCAATCAGGCTACGGCACAGGCTTTCTCTTTCTATACAACGAAAGCAAAACATGGTGTGGCGTAGCAACTGCAATGCACGTTGTTGACCACGCAGAAGAATGGCAACAACCAATAAGGATCAGGCACAAACAAACCGACAATGCTGTTTTCCTCAAAGAAAGCGAAAGGGTAATTTTTAAAGACTGGAAAACAGATTCAGCGGTGGTTCTTTTCCCAGTTGGCGACCTTCCACTTCCACAAGACCTTATACCACTCCTCCCATCCGATTCTATCATCCCTATCGGTGTTGAAGTCGGATGGGTTGGTTTCCCTGCCGTTGCCCCCTTCGATCTTTGTTTCTTCTCCGGTAACACAAGCGCACGTCAAATAGACAGAAAAGCATATCTTATCGACGGAGTTGCTATTAACGGAGTCAGCGGAGGCCCCGTGTTGTATTCCACCGGGACAGAAGGCGTCCAAATCGTCGGGACTGTATCTGCGTACCAAGCAAATAGGGCTACAGGGGAGGCCCTTCCTGGCCTGCTCGTTGCCCAAGATGTTTCTCATTTTCATGATGTTGCTACCCATATTAAGTCAATCGACGAAGCACATAAAAAGAAAGAAGAGTTCGAAGATTCACAAAACAAACAAATTGAAAATAAAAGCAGTTAACCAAGCAATTGAGATGGATTGGAAAACTTCAGGTTTTCCAACCACTCATTGCAAAAGTTAAATTGTCATTTTCTGTTCTGGACGTACCTGCGTAACTTTTCCCTAAAATTCTTTGCAAAATGCCTGCGAATGTAACGCTGCGAAAACTCATGAAAATGAAACTGCTTCTGATACTCGGTTTTCTCCTCCCATGAAACCTGCAACTGTAGCTTATGCCTTGCAGGAAACTTCTTCTTCGCCCCTAACCTCTTGTAAATACCCGGTGGAGCATTCGGATGGCCCTTTGGTTTACCACTAAAATGATGTGGTTTATTAAGAATTTTTTTCCAGCCTTTTGTAAGGTTGCCATATTTATTCCTCATGACTTTTGCGGGGACGGGAATTGCTTTTCTTTTTCTTACGGTTTTTGTTTTTTGAAGTATCCGGCTTGCCTTTTAACGTGAAGGCTTTGTGCTCTTTTAACCGTCAGATTCAAGCGCCATGTCACTCACCTGGTCACAGCTTGAAAACGCCCCCCTGCTCGACATCATCGGGCAGGGGGAATCAAGAAACACCGAATTCAAACGACTGGTGCATTCCCCACCGAAAATTGCAAAATCCATTGTTGCTTTCGCCAATACCGAAGGAGGAGTCATTCTTATCGGAGTGGATGATGACAAAAGGATAACCGGCATTCACAGCGAGAAAGAAATGCTTGAAGTAGTCCACGATGCAGTAAAGCTGCATGTAGAGCCTGAACTTCGGATT